>NZ_LGDO01000270.1:0-1098 GCF_001279805.1 Streptomyces sp. XY431 | reverse complement strand
GTCGGTGGGGGAGGCGTATGTGCTGGTGGGCGCCGAGGGGAGCGCAGGGGACACGATGCCATCCGCCGACACCCGGGTGGCGGCCCAGGCCTCGGGCGAGGCGTCGAGCAGGGCGCCGATTACCGAGTCGGGCGGCAGCTCGGCCTGGTCCGCGTGGGTGGTCAGCGCGCAGGCCGCGCTCAGATGGCCCAGTCGCAGGCGGCGCCGCTGGTCGAGGCCGCGCACGGTGCCGGCCAGGTAGCCGGCGGCGAAGGCGTCGCCCGCACCGGTGGCCTCGACCACCTCGACCGTCAGGGCCGGTTCGGCGACGGTCGTGCCGTCCCGCCCGATCGCGGTGACCAGTCGGGCCTCGTCCTTGACCACGACGGTGGCCGGCGACGGGAAGAGGCGGCGCAGGGCGTGCGGCTCCCCGGTGCCGAAGGCGGCCTCGGCCTCGTCGGCGCCGAGCAGGAGCAGGTCGGCCGCGTCCAGCAGGGGCGGCAGCACCGAGAGGTCACGGTCGCGCCAGAGCGCCGGACGCCAGTTGAGGTCGAAGCTGACCAGTCGGCCGGGGCGGCGCTCCGCCAGCAGCGCGCGGAGCAGGGCGAGGCAGTCGTCGGAGAGCGCGGCGGTGATGCCGGACAGGTGGAGCAGCCGGGCCCCGGCCAGCAGCCGGGCGGCCGTCGGGTCGTCCAGCAGCCCGGGGGAGAGGGCGGCCGCCGCCGAACCGCGCCGGTGGTAGTGCAGCCGGCTCCGCCCCGGGCCGAGGTCGTGGCGGTCGCCGGTGGTGCCGCCGACCTCCTTGAGGTAGACGCCGGTCGGGCGGTGCGGGTCGACCGCGACGGCGGAGACGTCCACCCCGCGGGCGGTCAGTTCGCCGAGGAGGCGGCGGCCGAAGCCGTCGTCACCGACCCGGCTGATCCAGGCGCTCGGCACGCCCAGGGCGGTCAGGGCGCCGGCCACATTGGACTCGGCGCCGCCGACGGAGAGCCGGAAGTTCTCCACGGACTCCAGCGGGCCCGCGCGGTCGGGGAGGAGCACGGCCATCGACTCGCCCACGCAGACGGCCAGGGGGGTGGGGGGCGGGTTCAGGGGGTCGGCCGGGGTGTCCCCGATCCT
>NZ_LGDO01000269.1:0-1110 GCF_001279805.1 Streptomyces sp. XY431 | reverse complement strand
GACCAACACCGTGACGGTCACCGGCGGCCCGGACCCCTCAACGCCGACCCACACCGCCGTGGCATCACCCTCGGGCTCGCCGTCGCCGCAAGCCAACCTGACCGTCTCCAAGGTCCTGCTCACCGATCCGGTGGTCCCCGGGCAGCAGATCCAGTGGCAGGTCAGCGTGACGAACAACGGACCCTCCCGCGCCCGCGACGTCGTCGTCACCGACACCGTTCCGGCCGGGGTCAACAACCCAGTAATGACGGCCGCTGACGGAACCAACTGCCCGATCAGCAACGGCACGGCGACCTGCCCCGCTGTCGAGATCCCGGCCGGCTCGTCGATGACGTGGACGCTCACCGGCACCCTTGACACCAACGCGACCGTCACACCGACCAACACCGTGACGGTGACCGGTGGCCCCGACCCCGCAACGCCGACCCACACCGCCGTCGCCTCGCCGACCAAGTCGCCGACACCGCAAGCGAACCTCACCGTGTCCAAGGTCCTGCTCACCAATCCGGTCGTCCCCGGGCAGCAGATCCAGTGGCAGGTCAGCGTCACCAACAACGGACCCTCCCGCGCCCGCGACGTCATCGTCACCGACACCGTTCCGGCGGGCGTGACCGGCGCGAGCATGAAGGCGGATGCCGACAACACGCCTTGCCCGATCAACGCTGGAACGGCAACCTGTCCCGCCGTCGAGATCCCCGCCGGCTCCTCGATGACGTGGACGCTCACCGGCACCCTCGACACCAACGCGACGGTTACGCCGACCAACACCGTGACGGTGACCGGCGGGCCCGATCCCTCGGTGCCCACACACACAGCGGTGGCGTCGCCGACCAACTCGCCCTCGCTGCAAGCCAACCTCACCGTGTCGAAGGTGCTGCTGACCAACCCCGTCGTGCCGGGACAGCTGATCCAGTGGCAGGTCAGCGTGACGAACAACGGACCCTCCCGCGCCCGCGACGTCGTCGTCACCGACCAGGTGCCCGCCGGAGTCAACAACCCGGCAATGACGGCCGCCGACGGAGCCAACTGCCCGATCGACAACGGCACGGCAACCTGCCCCGCCGTCGAGATCCCGGCCGCCTCGTCGGTGACATGGACGCTCACCGGCAC
>NZ_LGDO01000268.1:0-1115 GCF_001279805.1 Streptomyces sp. XY431 | reverse complement strand
GGCCTCGACAAGGTCGGTGTGGATGACGGGTTCTTCGAACTCGGTGGTGACAGCATTGTGTCGATTCAGTTGGTGGCTCGGGCGCGTGCGGTGGGGTTGGTGTTCTCGGCGCGGGATGTGTTCGAGCGGCGGACGGTCGCGGGTTTGGCGTCGGTGGCGCGTGCGGTGGACGGTTCGGTGGTGGTTGGTTCTGCGGTGTCGGGTGTCGGTGGGGTTGAGCTGATGCCGATCGTGGAGTGGCTGCGGGATCGTGGTGGTCCGGTGGACGGGTTCGCGCAGTCCGTGCTGCTGCGTGTTCCTGCTGGGCTGCGGCTGGACGATCTGCGAGCCGCTGTGGGTGTGGTGGTGGATCACCATGACGCGTTGCGGCTGCGGCTGGATCCTGCGGGTGTGTGGGGCTTGGAGGTCCTGTCCGTGGGTGGTGTCGCGGTGGCGGAGTGTGTGCGTCGGGTGGATGTGGCAGGTGTGTCGGGTGTGGCGCTTGCCGAGCTGATGCGTGTGGAGGCGGTGGGGGCGCGGGAGCGTCTGGTGCCGGCTGCGGGTGTGATGGTGCAGGTGGTGTGGTTCGACGCGGGTCCGGGTGAGCAGGGCCGGCTGCTGATGGTCGTCCACCATCTGGCGGTGGACGGTGTGTCCTGGCGCATCCTGGTTCCGGACCTGGCGTCCGCGTGGGAGGCGGTCGTCGCCGGCCGTGAGGCTGCCCTGCCGGTGGTGGGGACGTCTGTGCGCGAGTGGGCGCGACAGCTGCGCGAGGAAGCAGGGCAGGGGCGTCGGGTGGCGGAGCTGGAGCTGTGGTGCGACGTCCTCGATGGCGAACACGTGCCGCTGGCTGGCTCGTTGGATCCGGTGCGGGATGTGTGGGGCAGTGCCTCGATGCTGTCGGCGGTGTTGGAGCCGAAGGTGGCGGGTGCGTTGCTGACGTCCGTTCCGGCGGCGTTCCACGGTGGTGTGAACGATGCGCTGTTGGCGGCGCTGGGTGTGGCGGTTGCGCGCTGGCGCCGGCGTTCGTCGGTGTTGGTGGAACTGGAGGGTCACGGCCGTGAGGAGCTCGGTGCGGGGACGGACCTGAGCCGTACGGTGGGCTGGTTCACCAGCCTTTTCCCGGTGCGTCTGGA
>NZ_LGDO01000267.1:0-102735 GCF_001279805.1 Streptomyces sp. XY431 | reverse complement strand
GGGGGCGGACACCCCCCCCGGGGGGGTCGCCCTCCCGGGCGGGTCCCCGGGCCCCCCCCCCCCGCTCAGCCCCCCCGCCGCCCACCCCCCGGCCGCCCAGCCGCCCGCCGCTCAGTCGGCCGCCCGGCGGTCGGTCTCCGGCCTCCGGCGGAGGGCCGGTTCGGTGAGCGCGCGCGGCTGCCAGACCCCGTCCGGGTGGTAGACGTTGGTGCCGGGCGGGACGATCGCGTCGATCCGGTCCAGGGTGGCGTCGTCGAGGACGAGGTCGGCGCCCTTGAGGGCCGCGTCCAGCTGGGCCCGGGTGCGCGGGCCGATGATCACCGAGGTCACCGCCGGGTGCGCGAGCGGGAAGGCCAGGGCGAGTTCGGGCAGGGTGCGGCCGAGGCCCTCGGCGACGGCGGTCAGCTCCTCGACGGCGTCCAGCTTGGCCTGGTTCACCGGCAGCGCCGGGTCGAACCTGGCCGGCATCAGGGCGGCGCGACCGGTGGCCATGTCGATCGGCCGGTCCTTGCGGTAGCGGCCGGTGAGGAAGCCGGAGGCGAGCGGCGACCAGGTCAGCGCGCCCATGCCGAGCCGCCGCACGGTCGGCAGGACGTCCCGCTCGATGCCGCGCGCGAGCAGCGAGTACGGCGGCTGCTCGGTCCGGAACCTCGGCAGACCGCGCCGCTCCGCGACGTGGTGGGCCTCGACGAGCTCCTCGGCGGGGAAGGTCGAGCAGCCGAAGGCGAGGATCTTGCCGGCCCGCACCAGGTCGCCGAGCACGGCGAGGGTCTCCTCGATGTCCGTGCCGGGGTCCGGCCGGTGCACCTGGTAGAGGTCGATCCGGTCGGTGCGCAGCCGCCGCAGGCTCTCCTCGACCTCGCGGACGATCCACCGGCGGGAGTTGCCGCTCCGGTTGCGGCCCTCGCCCATCGGGAAGTGCACCTTGGTGGCGAGCACGACGTCGTCGCGGTCGCCGCGGGCCTGCAGCGCCTTGCCGACGATCTCCTCGGACTCGCCCTTCGAGTACATGTCGGCGGTGTCGACGAAGTTGATGCCCGCATCGAGCGCGGCGTGGATGATCCCGGCGCAGTCGTCGTGGTCGGGGTTGCCGATGGCGCCGAACATCATGGTGCCGAGGCAGTAGGTACTGACCTCGATGCCGGTGCCGCCGAGGACGCGGTAGCGCATGGTGGTTCCTCCTGGTTCAGCGGTCGCGGTCGCGGGGGGTCCGCGCCGAGGTCCGGGGTGCCGAGTCGGCCGTGCCGACCTTAGGAGTTGGAGTGCGCTCGAACGCAAGGGGCGCTTCACTCCGCAGGGCAGGCGGTGTTGCTGAAACAGCAACGAAAGTTGCCTCCCCGACGGTGGTCGGCGCAGCCTGGCGGTGGAGGTGATCGCGATGAGCGACACACACAGCGACGTGCGCGTCCGGGCCGCCGAGGGCGGCTACGACGTGGTGGTGGTCGGCGGTGGCGCCGCCGGGCTGAGTACGGCCCTGATCCTGGCCCGGGCCTGCCGCCGGGTGGCCGTGGTCGACGCGGGGCAGCCGCGCAACGCCCCGGCCGCCCACATGCGGGGCTTCCTCTCCCGGGACGGCACGGCCCCGGCGGCGCTGCTGGCGGCGGGCCGGGCCGAGCTGAGGGACTACGGGGTGGATCTGCTCGACGGCCGGGTGGACCGGATCGTGCCGGTGCCGGGTGCCGCTGAGCCCGCCTTCGAGGTCCAACTGGCCGGCGGCCAGGCCCTGCGGGCCCGCCGGGCGGTGGTCGCCACCGGCCTGCGCGACGGGCTCCCCGACCTGCCCGGCCTGGCCGCACGCTGGGGCCGCGACGTCCTGCACTGCCCCTACTGCCACGGCTACGAGGTCCGCGACCGGCCGCTCGGCGTGCTCGGCACCGCCCCGGGCGCGGTCGGGCAGGCACTGCTGCTCCGCCAGTGGTCGGCGGACGTGGTCCTCCTCGCGCACACCCTGGAGCTCTCCGCGGACGACCGGGCCCGGCTCGGCGCCCGGGGCGTCCGGGTCGTCGAGGGCGAGGTCGTGCGGGTGGCCGTCGTGGACGACCGGCTGCGCGGCGTCGAACTTGCGGACGGCTCGGCCGTGCCGCGCGAGGCGCTGTTCCTCTTCCCGCACCTGGCGCCCCGGGACGCCCCACTGTTCGGCCTGGACTGCGACCGGGACGCGCAGGGCTGGGTCGGCACCGACCGGGCGGGCCGCACCAGCGTGCCCGGGGTGTGGGCGGTGGGCAATGTCGCCGACCCGCGCGCCCAGGTGATCACCGCCGCCGGGGCCGGGGCCGCGGCCGCCTTCGCGCTCAACCACGACCTGGTGGACGAGGACACCGAGCGTGCGCTCGCCGCCGTCACCGCTCCGCTCACCACCGCTGTCCCCACCGCCGCACCGGCGCGGTGACCACCCACCTCGAAGGAACGGAGTACCCGATGACCGGGCACACCCACCAGCACGGCCAGCAGCACGGGCACCAGAACGCTCACCAGCACGGCCACGACCACGGCCACCAGCACGGCCACGACGGCGACTTCGACTGGGACGCCCTCGCCGTCCACCTGGAGCGCGAGGCCGAGCTCCAGTCCCCGGCCGTCACCGAGGCCGCGCACTGGCTGCGCGGACTGCTCGACGGCACCCCCGTCCGGCGGGTGCTCGACGTGGGCAGCGGTCCCGGGGTGATCGCCGGACTGCTCGCGGACGCCTTCCCGGCCGCCGAGGTGGTGGCGGTCGACCAGTCGGCCGCCCTGCTGGAGCGGGCCCGGATCCGTTCGGTCGGGCGCCTCGGCACCCGACGGGCCGACCTGCCGGGCGACTTCGGCACCCTGGGCAGCGCCGAGCTGATCTGGTCCGGCAACGCGATCCACCATCTCGGCGACCAGCAGGCCGCGTTGACCGCCCTGGCCGGGACGCTGCGCCCCGGCGGCCTGCTGGCCGTCGCCGAGCGCGGGCTGCCCGCCCGCTACCTCCCGCGCGACCTCGGTCTCGGCCGTCCCGGTCTCCAGGCCCGACTGGACGCGGCGCACGAGGAGGTGTTCGCGCAGATGCGCGAGGCCACGCCCGGCGCGGTCGCGGTGGTGGAGGACTGGCCGGCCATGCTGGCCGGGGCCGGGCTCGTGCCGAGCGGCAGCCGGACCTTCCTGGTCGACCGTCCGGCCCCGCTGGACACCGCGGCCCGCGAGTTCCTGCACGTCCAGCTCTCCCGCCGGCGCGAGCAGTTGGACACCCGGCTGGAGGCGGACGACCGGGCGGTCCTGGACGCGCTGCTGGACCGGGAGGCGCCCACCGGCATCCTGGCCCGGCCGGACGCCTTCTACCTCACCGCGATCACCGTCCACACCGCCCGGGCGGCCGCCGAGCAGTAGGGCGCGTCGGGGCCGCCGGTGGACACCGGCGGGGGCTCACCGGTCGGGCTTGCGGTGCCGTCCGGTGCCCTTCCGCAGCAGCGGCACCGGAGTGTCCGCCTGCGGGAACACCGGCCCAGGCGTGGACTCCGGCCCCGGCGGGAACACCGGCCCCGGCGCGGACTCCGCCCCCGGCGCCTCCTCCGGCCCGGGGCGGACGATCAACGGGTAGGCCTCGGCGTAGTTCTCGGCCACCGCGACCGGCTGCCAGGCATGGCCGTCCCACTCGACCACGAGACGCGGCACGTCCTGGAAGAGGTGCGCCGCACGCCGGGGGCCGGGGGCGAGGGTGAACGCGTCCCTGGTCCCCGGCGCCCGGCGGCGGCGCGCCCGCTCGGCGTACCACTCGGCCAGTGGCTGGTCGGCCGGTGGCCCCTCCTCGGCGTCCATCGTCCGCGCCTCCCTCGGGAATCGGTCGGGGACGGCCAGTCTTGCCGATCCGTCCCCGACCGGGCGATTCCACGATCGGGTGAAAACGCCCCGGGTGACGGTGGCTCAGAGTCCGGAGGAGAGCTTGAGGGTGACCGCGCCGGCGATGATCGCGGCGAAGGAGACCAGCTTGGGCAGGGTGATCCGCTCCTTGAAGATCAGCGCGCCGAACAGCACCGTGCCGATCGAGCCGAGCCCCGTCCAGATCGTGTAGCCGACGCTCACGTCCAGGGTGCGCAGGGCGAGGCTCAGGGTGTAGATGCCGCCCGCGGCGGCGGTCAGGGTGAGTACGGAGGGCCAGAGGCGGGTGAAGCCCTTGGTGGCGTTGGTGCCGAGGGCGAAGACGATCTCGAAGACGACGGCGACTGCCAGGTAGGCCCAGGCCATGACGGTTCAACTCCTTGATGGGGATGCCGGTGCGGAGGGTCGGTCGGGATTCAGGCGGCGGCGGACGCGGACGCGGGCCCGGTGGTCGGCGCGGAGGCGCCGCGGCTGCTCAGCCGGTCCGCGAGCTTGAGGCCGAGCACCCCGCCGATGATGAGGACGAAGGCGAGCGCCTTCCCGGCGTTCATCTCCTCGTCGAAGATCAGCGTGCCGAGGACGACCGTGCCGACCGAGCCGATGCCGGTCCACACGGTGTAGCCGACGCCGACGTCGAGGGTGCGCAGCGCGAGGCTGAGGAAGAAGATCCCGCCGGCGGCCGCGGCGGCCGTCAGCAGGGACGGGCCCAGTTCGGTGAAGCCGTGGGTGGCGTTGGTGGCGAGGGCGAAGACGACCTCGAAGACGGCGGCGACGAGCAGGTGGATCCAGGCCATGGGACGAGCCCCCCGAGTAGTTGTTGCATGTATGTGCAAACACTTTCTGCTGGGCAAGAGCATGCATGTACAAGTAAGCTGTGTCAACCACCCAGCCCGGCAAGGGAGGACCCCCGTGCCCACCACCCCCGACGCCACCCCGTCCGCGGCCAGTCCGCCCGAGGCCCCGTCCGACGCTCCCGACGG
This sequence comes from Streptomyces sp. XY431, assembly GCF_001279805.1. NCBI lineage: Bacteria > Bacillati > Actinomycetota > Actinomycetes > Kitasatosporales > Streptomycetaceae > Streptomyces > Streptomyces sp. XY431. Next base: position 97,918 of record NZ_LGDO01000267.1, on the reverse strand, counting down.
CGCGGCCGACGCCCGGATGTGGAACCGGCTCACCGCGCTGCACGCCCAGGTCGAGGGCCGGCTCGCCACCGTCCTGCAACGGCGGCACGGCCTCGGGCTCTCCGAGTACCGCGCCCTCGGTCTGCTCGCCGAGGCGCCCAAGTCCGAGCTGCGGATGCAGGAGCTCGCCACCGGTCTCGGCCTCAACCAGAGCTCCGTGACCCGGCTGGTCGCCCGCCTCGCCGCCGCCGGGTTCACCTACCGGGACCTCTGTCCGGACGACAAGCGCGGCGTCTACACCGTGCTCACCGACGCCGGCCGGACCCGCCACCGGGAGGCCCGCGCCACCTACGAGGAGGCCCTCACCGGCGCCCTCGACGAGGCCGCCGTCGAAGCCCCCGAACTGGCCCCGCTGCTCGGCGCCGCGCGCAGCGCCCTGGGCTGAACCCGCGCCGGCGCCGGCCTCCGCCGCCCTCGCCGCCCTCGCCGCCCCGGAAACGCGGCTCGGCCGCCTCCCCCGCGAACGGGAGGGACGGCCGAGCGGTCGTGCCCTGCGCTACTGCTCCCCGCTCACTCCCCGCCGCCGAAGCGGGCGGACCAGGCGGCCAGGTCCTCGTCCGTGATCTTCGCGAACAGCACCGGCGGCACGGTGAACGGCGTCCCCGCCGGCACCGCGTCCAGCGCCCGGGCCCCGGCCGCGTCCACCCAGTCGAGGGTGCGCGCCGGAGCGTCGGCCGGCAGCGCGAACGCCTCGCGCATCGCCTGCGCCGCCGTCGGGATGAACGGCTCGGAGACCACCGCGTACAGGTGGATCAGGTTCATCGCCGTGCGCAGCGTCAGCGCCGCCGCCTCCGGGTCGGTCTTCACCTGGAGCCAGGGCGCCTTCTCGTCCAGGTAGGCGTTGCCCGCGCTCCACAGCGCGCGCAGACTCTGCGTCGCCTTGCGGAAGTTGAGCGCCTCCAGCTGGGTCTCGTAGTCGGCCAGCAGCTCCGCGATCTGCGCGCCCAGCCGCTCCTCGGCCTCGCCCGCGGCGTGCCCGGCGGGCACCTCGTCGCCGAACCGCTTGCGGCTGAACGACAGCACCCGGTTGACGAAGTTGCCGAGGGTGTCGGCGAGGTCCTTGTTGACCACGGAGGCGAAGAGGTCCCAGGTGAAGCTGGAGTCGTCCGACTCGGGCGCGTGCGCCATCAGGAAGTAGCGCCAGTAGTCGGCCGGCAGCAGCTCCAGCGCGACGTCGGTGAAGATGCCCCGCTTCTGGCTGGTGGAGAACTTCCCGCCGTAGTACGTCAGCCAGTTGAAGGCCTTGACGTAGTCGACCTTCTTCCACGGCCGGCGCGAGCCGAGGATCGTCGCCGGGAACATCACGGTGTGGAAGGGGACGTTGTCCTTGGCCATGAACTCGGTGTAGCGGACGGTCTCGTCGGCCTCGTACCACCAGGACTTCCAGTCCCGCAGCTCGCCGGCCGGAGCCGCGTCCGACCACTCCTTGGTCGCGCCGATGTACTCGATCGGGGCGTCGAACCAGACGTAGAAGACCTTGCCCGAGGCCGCCAGCTCCGGCCACACATCGGCCGGCACCGGCACGCCCCACTCCAGGTCGCGGGTGATCGCCCGGTCCTGGAGGCCCTCGGTCAGCCACTTGCGGGCGATCGAGGAGGCGAGCACCGGCCACTCGTCGGCGTGCGCGGCGACCCAGTCCTCCACCTGCCCGGTCAGCTTCGACTGGAGCAGGAACAGGTGCGTGGTCTCCCGCACCTCCAGGTCGGCGCTGCCGCTGATCGCCGAGCGCGGCTCCAGCAGGTCGGTCGGGTCCAGCACCCGGGTGCAGTTCTCGCACTGGTCGCCGCGCGCCTTGTCGTAGCCGCAGTGCGGGCAGGTGCCGACGATGTAGCGGTCCGGCAGGAAGCGGCCGTCGGTGTTGGAGTACACCTGGCGGATCGCCCGCTCCTCGATGAAGCCGTTGGCGTGCAGCTCGCGCGCGATCTCCTGGGTGATCTCCCGGTTCTGCGGCGAGGAGCTGCGGCCGAAGTAGTCGAACGACAGCCGGAAGCCGTCGTACACGGCCTTCTGCTGCTCGTGCGCCCGCGCGCAGAACTCGGCCACCGGCAGCCCGGCCTCCTGCGCGGCCAGCTCGGCCGGCGTGCCGTGCTCGTCGGTCGCGCAGATGTAGAGAACCTCGTGCCCGCGCCGGCGCAGGTACCGCGAGTAGACGTCCGCAGGCAGCATGGACCCGACCATGTTGCCCAGGTGCTTGATCCCGTTGATGTACGGAAGGGCGCTGGTGATCAGGTGCCGAGCCATCCTCGGATGCTCCGATTTCTCCCGCACGCACCCCTGTCCCGGAGTGCCGTGACAGGCGCAGGCTCTGGGACGGCAACGGGAACCGGGCACAGTCGCCGACTCCCGGTCGGCCGGCCAGAGCGACGTTCCACTGTGGGCTGCGCAATCCTATCCAAGCCACCCCCGTCCCTTCGCTCCCATTTCCCCGGCGCCCCCAAGCTCCCCGCCCGCGCAGGAAGTCGGCCCCTCCGACTTCCTGCGCAGCCGTTGGTCCCTACCGGGGCAGCGGTTCACGGCCAACGTCCGCCGGGTCCGTGATGTCACGCCCCCGTTGCCCCCTCGCGGCTCGCGAGGGGGCAACGGGAGGAGGGGGGTTGCTAGGCGACGAAGTGGTCGAACTCGCCGGCCTTCACGCCGAGGACGAAGGCGGCCCACTTGCGGGGGGTGGTGCGGACGATGATGGCGTCGTTCTTGGGGTCGCGGAGTTCGACCATGCCGTTGACGGTGCGGATTTCGAGGGCGTCCTCGCCCTCGCCGCCGGGGGCGGCCTTCTGCCAGGTGGTGTCCATGGGGGTCGGGCTCCTTAGGGGTCGGCCGGTGGGGTCAGGCGTGGGTGAAGTGGTCGAACTCGCCGCGCTTGACGCCTTCGAGCCAGAGCGCGAACTTCGTGGGGGTGGTGACGACGATCGATTCGGGGGCGTCGGACTCGCGGATCTCGATGTGGCCGCCGGCGGTGCGTACTTCGACGCACTGGTTGCTGTTGCCGCTTATCGAGGACTTCTGCCAGTCGGTCATCGGGATTGCTAGCCTTTCAGGTCCGTCATGATGCGCCGGATGAAGTCGCTGGACTCCTCGGGGCCGAGGGCGAGGGAGTCGGACTCGGCGATCATGGCGCGGTAGGCCGCCAAGTCCGCTTCGGAGTCGATGAACTGCGGCCCCTGGGTCAGGTCGATCTGAACGGTGTCCAGCTCGGGAACCGGTCCCCGGGCGAGGAAGAGGTCTTCGCCCGAGCCGGGATAGGTGTCGACGCTGAAGGGGATCGCGCGGAGGGTGACCCCGGGGCGCTCGGCATCGTCGAGCAGGCTGGCGAGCTGTTCCCGGAGGACCGAGGGGCCACCGAACTGCATCCGTAGGGCGGCCTCGTGTATGAACGCCGTGAACGGCCGCCCGGCAGAAAGGACTTGTTGACGTTCGGTGCGGAAGGCGGTCCGTACGTCGGCGTCGTGGCGCGGCAGCGGCGGCCGCAGGCGGGCGAACATCGCGGCGGCGTAGCGACTGGTCTGGAGCAGGCCCGGGACCGAGGTCGTGTTCAGTACGAGGAGCGATTCGGCGTGGTGTTCGAGCTCGGCGATGTCGAGCATTCCGGCGGGGAGCCGGCCTCGGAAGTGGTGCCACCAGTGCTTTCCGCGGTCCTGTGTCATCAGGGTCAGGGCCTCGATGAGCGGTGGATCGGCGCACTTGCAGGCCGATGCCCAGGAGCGGAGGCGGTCGGCGCTGATACCCGACTTCCCGTTCTCCATCTGGGAGATCTTGGGGACGTCGGTGCCCAGCTCCGCCGCCATGGCCTTGGGGGTCAGGCCCGCGTGTTCGCGCAGCCTGCGCAGTTCCGAGCCGAGGCGCTGCTGGCGCACGCTGGGGGACAGGCGTGGTGGCATGCGTGCCTCTCCTCGGTGGGTGCTTTCGGTGCAGTTTGCCGCGCCGTGGACAGCGGGTCCACAGAGTAGCTCGATTGGGTGAAGTGCTCCATAAGTAGTAGCAACAATTGCCCCGTGAACCCTAGTGTCGTCGGCGCAGGGCAGCCTGACGTCCCGCCAGGAACTCCGGAGCCACGGGTGGCGGGCCTGCGCGGGTAGCCGATCTCATCCCTCAACTGGACTGGAGACAGTCGATGTTGCTTCCACTCCTGCGCCCCCTCGACGCCGACCCCGACCGCGAGTTTCGGGTCGACCTCTTCCCGCCCGCGAGCCTCCAAACGGTGGGCGCGGTGCGGCGGCTGCTGCGCGACCTGCTGGTCACAGCCGGTGCCGACCCCGACGCGGCGTGCCTGATCCTCTCCGAACTCCTCGCGAACGCCCTGCTCCACGGCGCCGGAGCACCCACCGTCTCCCTCGAACTCCGGTGCGGGCGCCTCTACATCGCCGTCGCCGACGGATCGACCGCCGCGCCCGTCAGACCCGAGCCGGATGTGGCTCGAACGTGCGGGCGGGGGCTTGACCTCGTCGCCGCTTTGGCCGATGACTGGGGTGTGGAACTCATCGGGGTGTGCGGCAAGGCGGTCTGGGCCGTGGCGGCGGTCGATCGCTGATGGCCGTGGTGTTGCTGACGGGCCTGTTGGTGTCGGTGGTCTTCGTCGGGGTGGTGGCGCAGATCATCGCGACCCGTCAGCCGAGGGAACGACGCTCCGGCGGAGCGGACTTGGCGCCGCAGAAGGACAAGTAGCGCTCAGCCGGCGGCGAGCCGCTGCTCCAGCCGACCCCGCGCGGCCGGCCACTCCTCGCGCAGCATCGAGAAGTACGCGGTGTCCCGCCACACGCCGGTAGCGCGCCGCTTCTCGCGCCGGTGGACACCCTCGAACTGCGCGCCCAGCCGCTGGATCGCGTTGCGCGAGCGGTCGTTGAGCGCGTCGGTCTTCCAGAACACCCGGCCCATGCCCAGGTCGTCGAAGGCGTGGGTGAGCAGCAGCAGCTTCGACTCGGTGTTGACGGCGGTGCGCCACACGGACCGCGCGTACCAGGTGCCGCCGATCTCGACGAGCTCGTCCTCCGCGTGGAACGCGTAGTAGCCGGTGATGCCGACGGCCCGCCCGCTCGCGAGCTCGATCACGGCGAACTTCACGGCGTTCCCGGCCGCCACCTCGCCGAGGCGGATGTCCAGCATCGCGCCCAACTCCTCCTCCGACGTGGGCGCGCTGAACGGGACCCAGCGCCACACCTCGGGGTCCGGGCCGACGGCGGCCCACAGGTCGGACAGGTGGCGCCGCTCCAGCGGCTCCAGTCGGACGTGGCGGCCGGTGAGGGTGGTGGGGGCGGGAAGCTTCGCGGTCATGATCGAAAAGGTAGCCCGTGACTGCACTAGATGCAATGGATATCTGCCTTAGTGCAAAACCGGAAGGGCAAGAGCAGGGCCCCGCGGGAGAACCCGCGGGGCCCTGCACAGGAAGCCGTGAGGCCCAGCCGTGAGGCCTAGATGAACGAGTTGATCTGGATCGTCTCGTACCGGCCCGGGCCGACGCCGATGGCGGAGATCGGGGCGCCCGACATCTCCTCCAGCGCCTTCACGTACGCCTGGGCGTTCTTCGGCAGCTCGGCGAAGGTCTTCGCCCCGCTGATGTCCTCGGTCCAGCCCGGCAGCGTCTCGTAGATCGGCTTCGCGTGGTGGAAGTCCGACTGGTTGTACGGCAGCTCCTCGACCCGGCGGCCGTCGATCTCGTACGCGACGCAGACCGGGATCTGCTCCCAGCCGGTCAGCACGTCCAGCTTGGTGAGGAAGAAGTCGGTGAGGCCGTTGACCCGGGTCGCGTAGCGGGCGATCACCGCGTCGAACCAGCCGCAGCGGCGGTCACGGCCGGTGGTGACACCGCGCTCGCCACCGATCCGGCGCAGCGCCTCGCCGTCCGCGTCGAGCAGCTCGGTCGGGAACGGGCCGGAGCCGACGCGGGTGGTGTAGGCCTTGAGGATGCCGATGACCCGGTCGATCTTGGTGGGACCGATGCCGGAACCGGTGCAGGCGCCGCCCGAGGTCGGGTTGCTGGAGGTGACGAACGGGTACGTGCCGTGGTCGACGTCCAGCAGGGTGCCCTGGCCGCCCTCCAGCAGGACGACCTTGCCGGCCTTCAGCGCCTCGTCCAGGACCAGGGTGGTGTCGGCCAGGAACGGCTTGATCTTGTCCGCGTAGCCCAGGTACTCCTCCAGCACCAGGTCGGCGGGGATCGCGCGGCGGTTGTAGAGCTTGACCAGGAGCTGGTTCTTGTCGTGCAGCGCCGCTTCGATCTTCTGCTGGAGGATCGACTCGTCGAAGAGGTCCTGCACCCGGATGCCGACGCGGTTGATCTTGTCCGCGTAGGTCGGGCCGATGCCGCGGCCGGTGGTGCCGATCCGGCGCTTGCCGAGGAAGCGCTCGGTGACCTTGTCCAGGGTGCGGTGGTACGGCGTGATCAGGTGGGCGTTGCCCGAGATCAGCAGCTTGGAGGTGTCGATGCCGCGCTCGTTGAGCCCGCTGAGCTCGGAGAGCAGCACGCCCGGGTCGATCACGACGCCGTTGCCGATGACCGGCGTCACGTTCGGGCTGAGGATGCCGGAAGGCAGGAGGTGCAGCGCGTACTTCTGGTCGCCGATGACCACCGTGTGACCGGCGTTGTTGCCGCCCTGGTAGCGAACGACGTAGTCGACGGAGCCGCCGAGGAGGTCGGTCGCCTTCCCCTTGCCCTCGTCTCCCCACTGAGCGCCAACGAGCACGAGTGCCGGCACAGGCGTACACCCCTTCCGGTTGGGGCATCCTGCGTAGGCCGCAGTCTGCCCCGAGATAGACGAAGCCCCTGGCGCAATAGCGCAAGGGGCTCTTGCACCGAGAGATTACCTGAGGAAGGACCGGTTGTGTCGTCCCTGTCCACGCCCGCAACCGGCGGCCCGGAGCCGCTTCTCCTGCTCCTCGACCCGGCGGCCCGGCAGTCCGACGGGGAGTCGGTGCGGATCGCGAAGGACGTTCTCTCCGGTGGGACGGACGTCAAGGTGGCCTGTCCGGAGACGCCTTCCGAGCTCGATCGGGTGCTTTCGCACCGGGGCCGGAGGCGACCGGTGGTGATCGGTTCCGACCTCGCGCTGCAGCGGGTGCTCCAGGCGCTGTACCGCCAACGTGAGCTGGGCGCCGACCCGGTGGGCCTGGTGCCGGTCGGCCGGCCGGAGGAGCTGGCGGCGGCCCGGGCGCTCGGGGTGCCGGGCGCGCCGGTCGCGGCGGCGCGCGCGGTGCTGACCGGGGCGGCCCGGAAGCTGGACCTGCTGGTGGACGACGGCGGCGGGGTGGCGCTCGGCGGGGTGCGGATCTCGGGCGGCGGGGCGCGGCGTCCGGTGGGGCGTCCGGGCGGATGGCGTTCGCTATGGGCGAAACTGGCTGCGGCCGAGCAGGCGACCGCACTCACCCTGGAACGGACCGGTGCGGGCGCGGGACCGGAGGACACCGGTGGGACCGGCGGGGGCACCCGCCCGGGCCGGACCGGGCCGTCCGGTCGGTCGGAGCGGATCGAGCCGGCCCGGGGCGCGCACAGCGCCCGGCTGCGGGTCGAGGCCGACGGCCGACTGCTCGCCGACGTCCACCGGCCGGTCCGGGTGGTCCAGGTGACGCTGCCCTCCGGCGCGGCCGCGGGCGAGGGCGTGATGGAGATCGTGGTCCGCGCCCCCGGCGCCCTGCTGCGCGCCCGGGCGGCCAGCATCTCGGTGGCGGGCCGGGGCTTCGGCTACGAGGCGGACGGGCACCCGGTCGGCCCGGTGCGGGCCCGCACCTGGACGGTCCACGCCGGGTGCTGGGGCCTGCTGCTGCCGGTCACCCAGGACGCCCCCTAGCTGTCCCTGAGTCACCCCCGGGCGGTCCCCGGGCCGCCCCTGGGCCGTCCGGGCGGCGCGCGGCCCCGGGTGAGCAGGCTCACGTTGGGCGAACGGCGGACCAACGCCGGGCGAAGCCCCCGTCGCCCGCGGAACACGCCAACGGGCGCGAACCGCAAGGGCAACCGCGTCGCCGCCGAATCGGGGACCGCCGAAATCCGGGTCGGGTAAGGGGTTTTGTCTACGCGCGTTACCCGGAGCGGCCCGCGCAACAGCGGCCGCCCGGGGTCGGGAAGGCCGGGCCGACTGTCCTAGACTCGAAGGCGTGCCACGTGGTGACGGAAGACTCAACCACGATCTTCTTCCCGGTGAGAAAGGCCCCCAGGACGCTTGCGGCGTCTTCGGTGTCTGGGCTCCCGGCGAGGAGGTCGCCAAGCTCACGTTCTTCGGCCTTTACGCCCTGCAGCACCGCGGTCAGGAATCCGCGGGAATCGCAGTGAGCAATGGCTCCCAGATTCTCGTCTTCAAGGACATGGGACTTGTCTCCCAGGTCTTCGACGAGGCCTCCCTGGGGTCGTTGCACGGGCATATCGCCGTCGGACACGCCCGCTACTCGACCACCGGTTCCTCGGTCTGGGAGAACGCCCAGCCGACCTTCCGGGCGACCGTGCACGGCTCCCTGGCCCTCGGTCACAACGGAAACCTGGTGAACACCGCCGAACTGGCGGCCATGGTCGCCGAACTCCCCGGCGAGGAGCACGTCTCCCGCTCCGGGCGGTCGGCCGCGACCAATGACACCGACCTGGTGACCGCGCTGCTCGCCGGCCACCCGGAGCTCTCCATCGAGGAGACGGCCAAGGTCGTCCTGCCCAAGGTCAAGGGCGCGTTCTCGCTCGTCTTCATGGACGAGAACACGCTCTACGCCGCCCGCGACCCGCAGGGCATCCGCCCGCTGGTGCTGGGCCGGCTGGAGCGCGGCTGGGTGGTCGCCTCCGAGACGGCGGCGCTGGACATCTGCGGCGCCTCCTTCATCCGCGAGGTCGAGCCCGGCGAGCTCATCGCCATCGACGAGAACGGCATGCGGACCTCCCGGTTCGCCGAGGCCAAGCCCAAGGGCTGCGTCTTCGAGTACGTCTACCTCGCCCGCCCGGACACCTCCATCGCCGGCCGCAACGTGCACCTCTCCCGGGTGGAGATGGGCCGTCGCCTGGCGAAGGAAGCCCCGGTCGAGGCCGACCTGGTGATAGCGACGCCCGAGTCCGGGACCCCGGCCGCGATCGGCTACGCCGAGGCCAGCGGGATCCCGTACGGCTCCGGCCTGGTGAAGAACGCCTACGTGGGCCGCACCTTCATCCAGCCCAGCCAGACCATCCGCCAGCTCGGCATCCGGCTGAAGCTGAACCCGCTGCGCGAGGTCATCCAGGGCAAGCGCCTGGTCGTCGTGGACGACTCGATCGTCCGCGGCAACACCCAGCGCGCGCTGGTGAAGATGCTCCGCGAGGCGGGCGCGGCCGAGGTCCACATCCGGATCTCCTCCCCGCCGGTCAAGTGGCCGTGCTTCTTCGGCATCGACTTCGCGACCCGCGCGGAGCTGATCGCCAACGGCATGACCATCGAGGAGATCGGCCGCACCCTCGGCGCGGACTCGCTCTCCTACATCTCGATCGACGGCATGATCGAGGCCACCAAGCAGCCGAAGGACCGGCTCTGCCGGGCCTGCTTCGACGGCGAGTACCCGATGGAGCTGCCCGACCCGGCGCTGCTCGGCAAGCTCCTGCTGGAGGCCGAGATCAAGGGCGGCCAGCAGGCCCCCGCGGTCCGCGGCAAGCCGACCAGCGGCAGCGACCTGGACGGCGTCCAGTCGCTGCTCGGCGGGGCGGGCGCGGCCGACGCGCTGCGCCGCCCGTAAGAACCCTCGGTGGGGTCCCGCGATCCGGGGCCCCACCGCTGTTCCGTCCCCCACCACAGACCCGAAAGGGCCGCACAGCAGTGACTACCGACCAGAACGGTGCCACCTACGCCGCCGCCGGCGTCGACATCGAGGCGGGCGACCGCGCCGTCGAGCTCATGAAGCAGTGGGTGAAGAAGGCCAACCGCCCCGAGGTGGTCGGCGGTCTCGGCGGCTTCGCCGGCCTCTTCGACGTCTCCGCCTTCAAGAACTACGAGCGGCCGCTGCTGGCCTCGGCCACCGACGGGGTGGGGACCAAGGTGGCCATCGCGGCCGCCATGGACAAGCACGACACCATCGGCCACGACCTGGTCGGCATGGTCGTCGACGACATCGTGGTCTGCGGCGCCGAGCCGCTGTTCATGACCGACTACATCTGCGTCGGCAAGGTCGTCCCGGAGCGGGTCGCCGCGATCGTCAAGGGCATCGCCGAGGGCTGCGCCCTGGCCGGCTGCGCCCTGGTCGGCGGCGAGACCGCCGAGCACCCGGGCCTGCTCGGGCCGGACGAGTACGACGTCGCGGGCGCCGGCACCGGTGTGGTCGAGGCGGACGCGCTGCTGGGCGCCGAGCGCGTCCGGGCCGGTGACGTGGTGATCGCGATGGCCGCCTCCGGTCTGCACTCCAACGGCTACTCGCTGGTCCGCCACGTGCTGCTGAACCAGGCCGGCTGGAAGCTGGACCGCAAGGTCGAGGAGTTCGGCCGCACCCTCGGCGAGGAGCTGCTGGAGCCGACCCGGATCTACTCGCTGGACTGCCTGGCGCTGATCCGGGCCGCCGAGGTGCACGCCTTCTCGCACGTCACCGGTGGCGGCCTGGCGGCCAACCTGGCCCGGGTGATCCCGGCCGGGCTGCACGCCCGCCTGGACCGCGGCACCTGGACCCCGCTGCCGGTCTTCCGGACCGTCGCCGAGGTCGGCAAGGTGGCCACCCTGGAGATCGAGAAGACGCTCAACATGGGCGTCGGCATGGTCGCGGTCGTCCCGGCGCACTCGGTGGACACCGTGCTGTCGGTCCTGGAGGACCGGGGCGTGGAGTCCTGGGTGCTGGGCGACATCGTCGACCGCACCGCCGAGCACGCGGACGGCGCGGCCCTCTACAACGCCTACGAGGGCTTCGTGGCCGGCTGAGCACCTGGACGTGAACGCGGAAGGCCCCGTCGGCAGCGAGCCGGCGGGGCCTTCGTGCATGGTCCTGCGCGGGGCCTTCGAGCGAGGCCCCGGGCTCCGGGCGAGGTCTCCGGGCGGGGCCGCCCGGGTGCGGGCGCAGGGCCGCCGAACGGGAGCCCCGGGGCGCGCGGGAACGCCGAAAGACCGGCCTGGTGCACTGGGCACCTGGCCGGTCCGGTCAGACTGGGAGACTACGCGCGACGGCGGGCCTGGGAAGGCCCGGTACCCGACTCGGCGTCGTCGTCCTCGTCGTCATCGGCGTAACGAGCCGCGTACTCCGCGTAGGGATCGTCGTCCTCCTCGTCCTCCTCGATCGGCTCCGGCTCGATCGGGGAGGTGGAGGGCGATACGCCCAGCTCGCTGGAGAGACGATTGGCGTCGAACCCGCCGCTGTTGTACTTCAGCTCGCGGGCGACCTTCGTCTGCTTGGCCTTGGCCCGGCCGCGCCCCATGGGTCGACCCCCTCAACGATGGGGCTCACGGCCCCGAGTCTGACACGTGTTCATGATCAAGAGCGGCCTGCCCGAATGGGGAGGACCGTCCCTTGGAGCATTAACGGTACCTGTTTCTGCCGCTGGACGGTACGTCGTCAGTGTGACGTGGCGCGCACCGGCCGCACCCGCGACCAGGTCGTCCCAGGTCAGGGGAGGTATTGCGGCTTTCTGCACGCTGTCCGGAGGTGTCTCGGGTCCGTTGTTCCCGGACCGATTATCCCCCCTAGGGGGGCTTCGGATCACCCGATCGGAGGCAGAATCGAGAATCCGGTTCCACATTGTGATGCGCGGGGGACGGCGCTCGGCCGTCCCCCGCGCACACCGGTCCGGATCAGCCCCGGCGGGCAGCCGGCAGCAGCACCGAGCGCAGCGCGCTGATCTCGCGCATCCGCTTCTCCGCGAGACGGTCGGCCGCGACGGCCGGCGGCACGCCGTCGGCGGCGGCCCGGGTGAAGATCTCCAGGGTGGTGTCGAAGATCTTCGTCGCCTTGTTCTTGGCGCGCTCGAAGTTGAAGCCGTCGATCTCGTCGGCGACCTGGATGACACCGCCGGAGTTCACCAGGTAGTCCGGGGCGTAGAGCAGACCGCGGTCGGCGAGGTCCTTCTCGACGCCCGGGTGGGCCAGCTGGTTGTTGGCGGCGCCGCAGACGACGGAGGTGCCGAACTCGCCCAGCGCGGCCACGGTGTCGTCGGTCAGGGCGCCACCGAGCGCGCAGGGGGCGTAGACGTCCAGCTTGGCCTGGAGCAGCGCGGCGGTGTCGGCGACGACCTCCACCTCCGGGTGGGCCGCCCGCACGCGGTTGACGGCGGCCTCGAAGGGGTCGGTGACGACCACGACGGCGCCGTCCGCGACCAGGTGGCCGACGAGGTAGTGGCCGACCTTGCCGACGCCGGCGACGCCCACGCGCTTGCCGCGCAGGGTCGGCTGGCCCCAGCGGGCCTGGGCGGAGGCGCGCATGCCCTGGAAGACGCCGAAGGCGGTCAGGATGGAGGAGTCCCCGGCGCCGCCGTTCTCGGGCGAGCGGCCGGTCACGAACTCGGTCTCGCGCGCCACGACGTCCATGTCCTGGACGTAGGTGCCCACGTCGCAGGCGGTGATGTAGCGGCCGCGCAGCGACTCGACGAAGCGGCCGTAGGCGCGGAGCATCGCCTCGTTCTTGACCTTGTTCGGGTCGCCGATGATGACGGCCTTGCCGCCGCCGAGGTCGAGGCCGGCGAGCGCGTTCTTGTAGGACATGCCGCGGGACAGGTTGAGCGCGTCCTCCAGCGCCGCCTCCTCGGAGGCGTAGGGGAAGAACCGGGTCCCGCCGAGGGCCGGGCCGAGGGCGGTGGAGTGGATGGCGATGATCGCCTTCAGTCCGGAGGAGCGGTCGTGGCAGAGCACGACCTGCTCGTGGCCGTCGCCGGTGGCGCCGTCCTGGGAGTTGCCGAAGATCCTGCCGAGCACGCCGGGTGCGGAGTGCGTGGTGGCGGCGGTCTGTACGTCGGTCACTGTGGTGACTCCAGTATTCGAGGCCCGCTGCGGTGGTGCGGGCGCCTAAGGCGAAGCGTAGTCGCGCGGGCCCCGCCGGTCCGCCCCCTTGGCGAAGCTCGGCACCACTGTCCGAATGCTGGGACGGCAGGGCCGCCATCAGCCTGTTCGCGCACTGCGGGTGCGTCCGCGAACGGGCCGTCACCGGACCGGTCCGACCGACTGCTCCCGGGCGGCGGGGGGTGCGTGGGACGATGCAGGACGTGACCGTCGTCCGTACTTCCGTGCTGCCGCCCTACGCCGCGCACCTGCGGGTCTACGAGCCGCTGGCCGCCTACCCGGAGCCCGAGCGGGCGCGCTGGCAGGCCTACGCGGCGGAGCACGGTCCCGACGCGCCCGAGGCGGACCGCTCGGTGGCCGCGGCGGCCCTGGCGGAGCAGCGCTCGGCCCTGGCCGAGCTGATCGGCCGGACCCCGCGGGCCCTGCCGGACCGGGAGGCCGAGCGGGCCTTCGTCCGGCTGGTGGACGGGGTGCTGTACGTCTGCCCCTGGGCGACCAGGCTGCGCACCTGGCAGGCGCTGGAGGAGCTGCGGGCGGGGGCGCCGGTGGCGCTGCTGGACACCGCGCTGCCGCCGGCCACCCGGGAGGTGGCGGAGGCGGACCGGGAGCGCTGGCGGGCCGAGCACCCGGACGCCCGGCCGTGGATCCTCACCAGCCGCTGGGAGGTGCCGGTCCGGTGGTTCCTCCCGTTCGGGGACGAGGATCGATGCTTCGTTCCCGCAGAGAGGGGGGAGAAGGGGGAGGAAGGGGAACGGGGGGACGGGGCGTCACTGTTCTATCTGACGCCCATGGCGCAGGCGCGCCGCCGGGTGGCCCGGGCGTACCGGGCGCTGCGCGAGGCGGTGCCGGAAGGGGAGCTGGTGCGGGGGGCGGAGCAGGTCGGGCGGTGGCTGGAGGAGTTCCATCCGCGGTCGCTGGTGGAACTGGACTACGGGGGGCTGGTGCATCTGCTGGGGCCGGAGCGGCTGTTGGCGGACCGTTCGGCGGGGGAGCTGGAGGACGGGCTGCGGGCGCTGCGGGCGGGGGACGCGGCGGAGGCACTGCGCGCGTACGAGGCGCTGACCGTGCGCTGGCGGCGGGTGCTGGCGCTGCGCCACGCCAACTGAGCGGCCGGGGCCGGTGGGAGGGCCGGGCCGAGGCGGCGTCATCGCTGGCCGGTGGGGGTGTCGGTGGTACTTGTAAGACTGGAAGAGTCCTACGGCCCGAGCCGCATGACCAAGGTCCTGGTTCGGGTCAATACCTACCGAACGTGACACTACTCACCGTTGACGCGAACTTACCCCTATGTGCAAAAATGGGACAACCAGCCCAACTTCACGCGAGCGTGCCCACTTTTGGGTGGTTCTGGAGTCGATGCGCGCTTTGCGGGAAAACGGCGGGTCTGGTCCGCTCGTAACCGAATGTCACTATAAGGTGACTGCCCGTTATGGGGTGGTCCATCGCCATCCGTCGGCCTTGAACCCGTGAGGGGTCAATTTTGGCGGTTTGGTCGATAGGGCTGGACGGATGGTGTAGTTGTAGACACCAGGACAAGCCGTTCGTCCTATAACCGACTCGGCCCGTCTATGCCATTTCGGGCATCGCGGGCCAAGGTGCAGAATTTGAAGGATAGAACCGCCCTGGTTCGGTTCTCCCGAGGAGGCCGCTCATGACCGCTCGTACCCCCGATGCCGAACCTCTGCTGACGCCGGCAGAGGTCGCCACCATGTTCCGTGTGGATCCCAAGACCGTGACGCGCTGGGCCAAGGCCGGCAAGCTCACGTCCATCCGCACGCTGGGCGGGCACCGCCGATACCGTGAGGCGGAGGTGCGCGCCCTGCTGGCCGGTATTCCGGCCCAGCGAACCGAGGCCTGACAGAGCCTCGCTCAAGGCTCTTCGAAAGGGGCTGCTTACCGGACTCCGCCGGGTCCGGTAAGCAGCCCCTTTTTCTGTCCCCGCGTACTTCTTCTACAGCTCTGTCGTACCGGCCGCACTGTCGCCGGATCGGCTGTCGTCCTCGCGCGATCCACCGGAATGTTGAACTCCGGATAACGATTCGATGGTGGGGAGGTGGGGGGGATTTACTGTGAATAGCAGTACAATTTTACATATTAAATTAGCGGGTTCGGGGAAGGGTGTCCGAACGGTCGGTTCCCGGAAGGGGTGCGTGACGACCGTCACGCGGGCGTTCACTTGTGATCCGGCTGACTCCGGGATAGAGGAGTGGCCGGTGAAACGCGAGAGGCCCGGAACCAAACGGTTCCGGGCCTCTCGGCTGAGGCGATCCTGACGGGACTTGAACCCGCGACCTCCACCTTGACAGGGTGGCGAGCTAACCAACTGCTCCACAGGACCAGAGTGTTTCCTGATCTTGTTCGCTTCGCTTGCCGCGCTGCGAACAAGACAGACTGTAGCCCATGCGGGGCCCCCAGGTCGAACCGGCTCCCGGGCGCCCCCTCCGGCCCGTCCGCAGCTCAGGCGGGCCGGAGGGAGGGCGAGGGGTCAGAGCGCGGCCCTGGCCGCCTCCATGGCCTTCAGGATCCGCTTCTCGGACACCGGCGACGGGGTGCCCAGCGACTGGGCGAAGAAGCTGACCCGCAGCTCCTCGATCATCCAGCGGATCGCCAGCACCTCGGCCGAGGGCTGCCGCCCGGCCGGCACCGCCGCCAGCAGCTCCCCGTAGGCCTGCTGGACCTGCTGCACCTTCAGCAACTGCTGGGCGTCCCGCTGCGGATGGTTGGGCAGCGCCTCCAGCCGGCGGTCCACCGCCAGCAGATAGCGCTTGAGGTCCGGCAGCCGCTGCCAGCCGGTCGCCGTGACGAAGCCCGGGTGCACCAGCGAGGCCAGGTGCAGCCGGATGTCGTTCACCGCGTTCAGCAGCACCGGGCTGCTCACCGACTTCAGCCGGGTGGTCGCCTTGTGGAAGGCGATCAGCGCCGTCGCCGTCTTCAGCGTGGTGTCCGCCGAGAGGTCGTACAGGTCCGCCCTGACCTTGTCCCGCAGCGCCGCGAACGCCGCCTCGTCCCAGGCCGGTCCGCCGGCCCTGGCCATCAGCCGGTCCGCCGCACAGGCCACCACGTCCTCGAACAGGGCCGGGACCGAGCCGTGCGGGTTGTACGACAGCGCCAGCTTGGCCTGGTTGCCCAGCCGGCCCTGGATCGACTTCGCGGGCGAGGTGGTGGAGAGCATCAGCAGCCGCCGGGTGCCCTCCCACATCGCCCGCTGCTGCGCCTCCGGGGTGTCGAACAGCTTCACGCCGACCGACTCGCCCTCGTCCACCAGCGCCGGGTAGGCGCGCAGCGAGTGGCCCCGGGAACGCTGCTCGAAGGTCCGCTGGAGCACCGGCAGCCCGGCCGGCCAGGCGGTCAGCCCGGACTGCTCGATGCCCCGGCCGGAGGCGGCCGAGGAGAGCGTCTCCTTCAGCTTCGGCTTCAGCCGCAGCCGCAGCTCCTCCAGGTCCTTGGACTCGGCGAGCTTCTTGCGCCCGTCCACCACCCGGAAGGTCACCTTGAGGTGCTCCGGGACCCGCTCCTCGTCCCAGGCCTCCGGAGGCACGGTGACCGCCGTCAGGCGCTTCAGGATGTGCTCCAGGGCCGGCAGCAGCGGCTCCTGGCGCTCCTGGTGGTTCCTCAGCTCGCGGATCGCCGCGCGGGCGAAGTCCGGGGCGGGGACGAAGTTGCGCCGCACCGCCTTCGGCAGCGACTTGATCCAGGCCGTCACCAGCTCCTCGCGCAGGCCCGGGATCTGCCAGTCGAAGCCCTCCGCGGTGACCTGGTTGAGCACCGGCAGCGGGATGTGGACGGTCACGCCGTCCGCGTCGCTGCCCGGCTCGAACTGGTAGGTGAGGACGAACCGCAGCTTGCCCTGCACCCAGTGGTCCGGGTAGTCGGCCTCGGTGACGCCGCCCGCGGCGTCGTTGATCAGCATCGACTTCTCGAAGTTGAGCAGGTCGGGCTGCTCGTGCCGGGTCTTCTTCCACCAGGCGTCGAAGTGCCGGGTGGAGACGATGTCCTCGGGCAGCCGGCCGTCGTAGAACTCGAACAGGGTCTGGTCGTCGACCATGATGTCCCGGCGGCGGGCCCGGTTCTCCAGCTCCTCGACCTCGCCGAGCAGCTTGCGGTTCTCCGCGAAGAAGCGGTGGTGGGTCTCCCAGTCGCCCTCGACCAGGGCGTTGCGGATGAACAGCTCGCGGCAGAGCTCCGGGTCGATCCGGCCGTAGTTGACCTTCCGCGCGGCGACGACCGGCACCCCGTAGAGGGTGACCTTCTCGAACGCCAGGACGGCCCCGGACTTCTTCTCCCAGTGCGGCTCGCTGTAGCTGCGCTTCACCAGGTGCGCGGCCAGCGGCTCGACCCACTCGGGTTCGATCTTCGCGTTGATCCGGGCCCAGAGCCGGGAGGTCTCCACCAGCTCGGCCGACATCACCCAGCGCGGCGGCTTCTTGAACAGGCCGGAGCCGGGGAAGACCGCGAACCGGGCGCCCCGGGCGCCGCCGTACTCCCGCTTCTCCACGTCGAACAGGCCGATGTGCGAGAGCAGGCCGGCCAGCAGGGACTGGTGGATCCGGTCCGCGTCCGGCTCGGCGTCCTCGTGGGCCTCCTCGATGGTGACGCCGAGCTGCTTGGCGACCGTGCGCAGCTGGGAGTAGATGTCCTGCCACTCCCGTATCCGCAGGTAGTTGAGGAACTCGGCCTTGCACATCCGGCGGAACGCGGAGGAGGAGAGCTCGCGCTGCTGCTCGCGCACGTAGCGCCACATGGCGAGGAAGGCGAGGAAGTCGGAGCTCTCGGAGCTGAACCGGCGGTGCCGCTCGTCGGCGGCCTGGCGCTTCTCGGCGGGGCGCTCGCGCGGGTCCTGGATGGAGAGCGCGGCGGCGATCACCATGACGTCCCGCACACAGCCGTTCCGGTCCGCCTCCAGCACCATCCGGGCCATCCGCGGGTCCACCGGGAGCTGGGCCAGTTTGCGGCCGAGCGGGGTGAGCCGCTTGCGGAGGTCCTTCTCGGCCGGGTCGAGCGCGCCCAGTTCGTGCAGGAGGCTGATGCCGTCCTTGATGTTGCGCGAGTCCGGCGGGTCCAGGAACGGGAAGGCGGCGATGTCGCCGAGGCCGGCGGCGGTCATCTGGAGGATGACCGAGGCCAGGTTGGTGCGCAGGATCTCGGCGTCCGTGAACTCGGGGCGGGAGAGGAAGTCCTCCTCCGAGTAGAGCCGGATGCAGATGCCGTCCGAGGTACGGCCGCAACGGCCCTTGCGCTGGTTGGCGCTGGCCTGGCTGATCGCCTCGATCGGCAGCCGCTGGACCTTGGTGCGGTGGCTGTAGCGGGAGATCCGGGCGCTGCCCGGGTCGATCACGTACTTGATGCCGGGGACGGTGAGGCTGGTCTCGGCGACGTTGGTGGCCAGCACGATCCGGCGGGAGGAGGAGCGCTGGAACACCTTGTGCTGCTCGGCCGAGCTCAGCCGGGCGTAGAGCGGCAGGACCTCGGTGTGCTTCAGCCTGAGCTTGTCGAGCGCGTCCGCGGTGTCCCGGATCTCGCGCTCGCCGGAGAGGAAGACCAGGATGTCGCCCGGCCCCTCGGCCTGGAGCTCCTCGGCGGCGTCGCAGATCGCCTGGATCTGGTCGCGGTCGCGGTCGACCTCGTCGGTGTCGCCGTCCTCGTCCTCGTCCACGATCGGGCGGTAGCGGACCTCGACCGGATAGGTGCGGCCGGAGACCTCGACGATCGGGGCGTCCCCGAAGTGCCGGGCGAACCGCTCGGGGTCGATGGTCGCCGAGGTGATGATCACCTTGAGGTCGGGGCGGCGGGGCAGCAGCTGCTTGAGGTAGCCGAGCAGGAAGTCGATGTTGAGGCTGCGCTCGTGCGCCTCATCGATGATCAGGGTGTCGTACTGGCGGAGCTCGCGGTCGGTCTGGACCTCCGCGAGCAGGATGCCGTCGGTCATCAGCTTGACCAGGGTGTCCGGGCCGACCTGGTCGGTGAACCTGACCTTCCAGCCGACCGCCTCGCCGAGCGGGCTGTCCAGTTCCTCGGCGACCCGCTCGGCCACCGTGAGGGCGGCGATCCGGCGGGGCTGGGTGTGGCCGATCAGACCGCGCACGCCGCGGCCCAGCTCCAGGCAGATCTTGGGGATCTGGGTGGTCTTGCCGGAGCCGGTCTCACCGGCCACGATCACCACCTGGTGGTCGCGGACGGCGGCGAGGATCTCGTCCTTCTTCTGGCTGACCGGGAGCTCGGCGGGGTACCGGATCGCCGGCACCGCGTTCCGCCGCCGCTCGACCAGCAGCTCGGCCTTGTCGATGTCGGAGGCGATCTCGGCGGCGATCTGCGCGCGGGCCTCGTCCTTGCGGACCCGGCGGGCGCCGTCCAGCCGGCGGCCGATCCGGACCTGGTCGCGCAGGGTCAGCTCGGGCAGGCGCGCGGCCAGCTCGCCGATGCCGGGCGCCTCGCTCCGGGCGGGCTCGGCGGCGGACTGGACTGCGGGAGAACTCACGGCGGGCATCCCTCTAGGTTCGCAAGGAGGGGCGGCGGAGCGCACCTCGGTTTTCGAGCGCCTCCAGTGTCACAGGGGACGGCCGTCCGCTGCCAACGGCGGTCCGGCACGCCGTGGGAACCGTCCGGATCGGGGCGGTCGCGGTGGGTGAGGGGGCCGGTCGCCGCGGCTGCCGGAGGACGGCGGCTACTGGAAGACGACTGCCGGAGGACGGCGGCTACCGGAGGACGATCACGGCGCCGACGGCGGCGATGACCAGCGAGGCGAGGACGGCGGCCACGGTCACGGTGATCCGGTCCCGGAACTGCCGGACGGGCTCGACCCGGGCCGAGGCGTCGGTGTTCAGCTCCCACCAGTTGCGGACCCGGTGGTACTGCTCGTCGAAGTCCGGGGACGGGTACAGGTCGCTGTGCAGCAGCCCCGGCAGCGCCCGGCGCCGCCCGCCGGCGACGAACATCCGCACCTGGGAGCTGGCGCTGCCCTGGGACTCGACCGTGCGGACGTCGATCCAGCGGATCCGGGCCCAGGGGTAGGTGCGGCCGCGCCCGAAGCCCCAGCAGATGGTGATGCCCTGGGGGCCGACCCGGCTCCAGCTGCGGACCGTGATCCACAGGCCCAGGCCGGAGAGCGCCAGCGTGCCGCCGGCGAGCCAGAGGAAGCCCACCGTGCCGAGCCCGTGCGCGGCGGCGAACCCCTGGGCGACCAGCAGCACGAGCAGGACCGCCAGGTGCGACCAGGACGGGCGGTAGCGGTCCCGCCCCCGGAATATCAGTTCGTCCACGGCGGGCACCCTACGCCCCGGGTGATCCGGCGTCACCACCGGCTTTCCGGTCCAGGTGCTGTGCCCGGGCGGCGCGGTGGGAGGAGCGGGCGGGGGTGCGGCAGGGGCGCGGCTACCAGTAGTGGAGGACGAGCGCCGGGAGGGCGGTGCCTGCCGCGAGGAGCGCGACCAGGGCGACCGACTGGGAGGTCGGCAGGTCGAGGAACTTCTTCGGGGGCCGCA
This sequence comes from Streptomyces sp. XY431, assembly GCF_001279805.1. Classification (NCBI taxonomy): domain Bacteria; kingdom Bacillati; phylum Actinomycetota; class Actinomycetes; order Kitasatosporales; family Streptomycetaceae; genus Streptomyces; species Streptomyces sp. XY431. The sequence continues at coordinate 77,511 of NZ_LGDO01000267.1, read as the reverse complement.
CCCGGTCGGCGGGGTCGGTGCTGAGCTCCCACCAGTTGCGCACCCGCCGCGCGTCGGCGTCGAAGCCGGGGGAGGGGTGGGTGCGGTCCTGGACCAGGCCGCTCAGGAAGCGGCTGCGCCCGTCGGCGAAGTGGACCTGGAGCGTGCGGAACTCCCCGAAGCGGCGGTCCGTCCCGTACACCTCCAGCCACCGGATCTCGTGCCAGGGGTAGGTGCGGCCGCGCCGGGCGAGGGGCCGGTGGAAGGTGATCCCGGAGGGGCCCACCGTGCTCCACCGTCCGCGGAGCAGCAGGGAGGGGAGGGCGAGCACGGCGGTCCCGCCGACCGCCCAGGCGAGACCCGCCGCCCCGAAGTCGTGCACGATCCGGGCGCCGGCCGCGGCCGCGGCGACCCCGACCAGGGCGGCGAAGTGCCAGGACCAGCGGAAACGGTCCTTGCTGCGGAAGGTCAGTTCGTCCACGTCCGCCACCCTACGCCCCGGGTGATGAGGTGTCAGCACCCGGGGTGGGAGGGGGATTCGGGGGGCGCCGAGGCGACTTTGCAAAGTCCTGAGATGACTTTGCAAAGTGCGCAAGAACTTTGCAAAGTCACCTCGGGCAACCCCTAGCCCTCCTGGAGGACGAACTCGCGGACCAGCCGGGACCACTCGGCGCCCTGCTCGTAGACGACCACGTGGCCGCTGTCGATCTCCGCGTAGGTGCTGCCGGCGATGGCGTCGGCCAGCTCCCGGGAGAGCCCGACCGGGACGGTGGCGTCCTGGGTGCAGCCGATCACCAGGGTGCGGGCGGTGATCCGGGGCAGCAGCGGGCGGATGTCGGCGCTCAGGTTGAGGTCGATGTGGCGCAGCGCGCCCTCGGTGGGCTCGTTGCCCTTGATGATGCCCTCGAGCGCGTCGGGCTCCAGCGAGTTCAGGTGGTCGCGGCTGAACGCGGTCAGGGTGCCGAACCGGCCGAAGGCCTCGGCGTCGCCGCTGATGGCGCGCCAGGTGGTCATGTGGTTGCGCAGGTAGGCGTCGTCCGGGTGGCTCCAGCCGGCGGTGAGCACCAGGCTGCGGACCAGCTCCGGGCGGAGCGCCGCGAGGGTCGCGGCGACCACCGAGCCGAGCGAGAAGCCGACCACGTCGGCCGGGCCGTCGCCGGCCGCCTCGATCACGGCGGCGATCTGCTCGGCCAGCAGCTCGGGGGTCAGCTCGCGGCCGTCGTCCTCGGTGTCCCCGCAGCCGGCGAAGTCCGGCAGCAGGACGGTGCGGCTGTCGGTGAAGTCACCGGTGAGGTGGCCGAAGGTGCCCGCGGCGCCGAAGCCGGTGCCGTGCACGAAGACCAGGGGCGGGTGGCCGGAGCCCTCCACGGTGTAGGAGACACGGGCGCTGGGGCTGGCGGCGAAGGGCATGGCGGGATTCTCCTCGGGAGTGGGGAAGGGTCGGGGGAGGTGCGGGGGAGCGTCGGGGTCAGGCGAGGCTCTTGGCGGAGGCGTTCTCGGCGGCCGCCCCGGCCCGGCTGGGGGCGCGCTCGAAGCCGAGCGCGACCAGGACGAGTGCGACGATGCCGCCGGTGGCGACCAGGACGGCGGTGCGCAGGCCGTCGGTGGTGGCGGAGCGGAGGGCCTCGCCGGTCAGGCCGTCGGTGCCGGCGTTGGCGATCGCCACCAGGATGCCGAGGCCCACCGCGCTGCCGACCTGCTGGCCGGTGGAGACGATGCCGGAGGCGATGCCCTGCTCGTAGGGGTGCACGCCGGTCGCGGAGGCGGAGAACATCGTGGTGAAGATGACGCCCTGGCAGAGGCTCAGCACGATCAGGCCGGGCAGAAGTGCGACGTACGTGCCGTCCGGCGCCATGGTCAGCGCGGTCGCGGCGGTGCCGAGCGCGCCGAACAGGTAGGAGGCGATCAGGGTGTTGCGGGCGCCGAACCGGGTGGCGAGCCGGCCGCCCAGCATCGAGCCGACGAAGCCGCAGACCATCGGGACCAGGAAGGCGACGCCGGTGCGCAGCGCGCTGTACTCGTGCACGGTCTGGAAGTAGACGGTCAGGAAGTACAGCAGGGTGCCGAAGCTGGCCATGAACAGGAAGGTGGTCAGCACGCCGGTGGACAGGTTGCGGTTGCGGAACAGCCGCAGCGGCATCAGCGGGTCGGCGGTCCGGGACTCGATCGCCACGAAGGCGGCGAGCAGGCCGAGGCCGAGCACGGCGGTGGTGAGCACCGTCGGCGAGGTCCAGCCGGAGGCCGGGCCCTGGACCAGGGTGAAGACCACCAGGGTGGCCCCGGCGGTGGCGGTCAGCGCGCCGGGCAGGTCGAAGGAGCGGGACCCGTCGCGCGGTCCGTCGGCGCCGATCAGCCGGGGGGCGAGCAGGGCGGCGCCGCCCGCCAGCGGCACGTTGACGTAGAACACCGCCTCCCAGCCGAAGGCCTGGGTGAGCACCCCGCCGGCCAGCGAGCCGATGATCATGCCGCTGGCGCCGGCGGCGGCCCAGACCGAGAGCGCCCGGTTGCGTTCGCGGCCCTCGGTGAAGCTGAGCACCACCAGGGCGAGGGTGGCGGGGAACAGGAAGGCGCCGCCGAGGCCCTGGAGGGCGCGGGCCGCGATCAGCAGGCCGGGCGTGTTGGCCAGGCCGCCGAGCAGCGAGGAGCCGGCGTACAGCAGCAGGCCGAGGACGAACATCCGGCGGCGGCCGAACAGGTCGGAGGCGCGGCCGCCGAAGAGCAGGAAGCCGCCGAAGGCGACCGCGTAGGCGCTGACCACCCACTGCAGGTTCTGGGCGGAGAAGTCGAGGCCGCTGCCGATCTCCGGGAGCGCCACGTAGACGATGTTGTAGTCGATCGAGACGATCAACTGGGCGAACGCCAGCAGGGCCAGCAGGAGGCCCGAACGGCGTGGCCCGGCGGCCTGCTCGGCACCGGCGGACGGGGACATGGGGAGCCTTTCGGGGGCGTCGGGGAGGCGGACGGGGGACGGGGCGGCGAAGCGGTGGCGGTCGGCGGCTACCGGCCGGGTGTCGTCAGGACCACCCGGCGGCCGTTCAACTCGCCCTTCTCCAGCCGCTGGTGGGTCTCGGCGGCGGCGCTCAGCGGCCGGACCTCCAGGGCCCGGGGCCGCAGCCGGCCGGCCGCGAGCAGCCGGTTGACGGTGGCCGCCGCGTCCGCGAGTTCGGCGCCGGAGGCGTGCGAGATGACGAACCCGCGGATCGAGCCGTCCTTCATGTAGAGCTGTCCGGCGGGCAGTTCGGGGCGGGAGCGGGCGCCGGCGAGCAGCACGATCCGGCCGCGCGGGGCGAGCAGGTCGACGGCGGTGGTGAGGTCGTTGGTGCCGGAGGTGTCGAGGTGGAGGTCGACGCCGCCGGGGGAGGCGGCGCGGACCAGGTCGGGCAGGTCGGGGGCGCGGTAGTCGAGCACCTCGGTGGCACCGAGGGCCCGGCAGTGCTCCGCGTCGGCGGGCCGCGCGGTGGCGACCACCCGGGCGCCGGCCTCGGCGGCCAGCACGATCAGGGCGCCGCCGACGTTGCCGCCGCCGCCTCCGACCAGCACGGTCTCGCCGGTGCGCAGCCCGCCGTGGGTGAACAGGGCGAGGTACGCGGTGGCGGCGGGGTGGACCACGGCGACGGCCGTCGTCGGGTCCACGCCCGGGGGCAGGTGGTAGAGCCGGTCGGCCGGGACGGCGGCCCGTTCGGCGGCCGCGCCCTGCCGGCCGTCGTGGCCGAGGCTGTTGGTCCAGACGCGGTCACCGGGGGCGAAGCGGGGGGCGCCGGGGCCGGCCCGGACCACCGTGCCCACGAGGTCCCGGCCGATCACGAACGGGAAGGGCAGGGGGGTCCGGAAGAGCCCCGAGCGGACGAAGGTGTCGACCGGGTTGACCGATACGGCGGCCACGTCGACCAGGACATCGGTGGGCCCGGGGACCGGCTCGGGCACCTCGCCGTAGCGGATGTCCGACGCCGGTCCGAGCCTCGGGATGAACGCTGCACGCATGGGGCCGATCCTGCGGGAGGTGCGGACGGGCGGCGGCGGATCGCGGCATCGTTCGTCAACTCCCTGGTCTCGGGCGGAAAGCCGGCCGGGGACGGGGTGTCCCCCGACCTGACATAGATGCTACACCGATCGGTGCAATCTCTCATCTGCACGGAGTAGTTTACTTGGCCTCCGGGTCGGGACGGCCTGCTACTGCTCCGACCCACCGCTCGACACCCAAGGACGGAACCACATGGCCACCGACCGACTCCTCGCCCAGCCGGGACCGAGACCCGCCGGCGGGAGCGGAGCGCGGACGACGCAGCCCTCCGCCAGTCGTCTGCCGTCCCTGACCGGCCTGCGCTTCCCCGCCGCCCTTGCGGTCTTCGCGTACCACGCCGCCCTGCCGATCCCGACCCTGCGGTTCTTCGCCGACGACAGCACCGAGTTCCGCTTCGTCGACCTCGCCGACCAGGCCGGCGGCCTCGGGGTGGCGTTCTTCTTCGTGCTCAGCGGCTTCGTGCTCACCTGGTCGGCCCGCCCGGGCGACACCGCCACCGGCTTCTGGCGGCGCCGGCTGGTCAAGATCGTCCCCAACTACGTGGTCGCCTGGGCGCTGGCCATGATCTTCTTCGCGGGCTCCTACACCCCGGTCCGCACGGCCGTCCTCAACCTGCTGATGCTGCAGGTCTGGATACCCGACTTCAACACCTACTTCAGCGTCGACCCGCCCAGCTGGTCGCTCGGCGCCGAGCTGGTCTTCTACCTCTCCTTCCCGCTGCTGCACCGGGCGCTGCGGCGGATCCGGCCGGAGCGGCTGTTCCTCTGGATCGGCGGCACCGTCGCCGCCATCGTCGCCACCCCGGCGCTGGCCTACCTGGTGCTGCCCGACACCCCGGGCGTCCCCGGCGGCTACGACTCCTCGGTGGTGCAGTACTGGTTCTCCTACGTGCTCCCGCCGGTGCGGCTGCTGGACTTCGCGCTCGGCATCCTGGTCGCCCTCGCGGTGCGCTCCGGGCGCTGGCGGGACATCGGCATGGTGTGGTCCGGCCTGCTCCTGGTGGCCGGCTACGTGGCCACCCGCTGGGTGCCCTACCTGTACGCCCAGCGGGTCACCACCGTGGTGCCGATCGCGCTGCTGGTCGCGTCCGCCGCGATCGCCGACCGGGACGGCCGGTTCACGCCATTCCGCAACCGGGCGATGACCTGGCTCGGGGAGATCTCCTTCGCCTTCTACCTGCTGCACTTCGTCGTGCTGACCGAGATGCGCGACCTGCTCGGCACCAAGCTGTACACGACCCCCGAGGGCATCGGCCTGCTGCTGCTCGCGATCGGGGTCACCGTGCTGCTCTCCTGGATCCTGTACCGGCTGGTCGAGGCACCGATCACGAAGCGGTTCTCCTCGCCGCGCCGCAGGCCGGCCGGCCCGAGTCCCACCTCCTGACTCCCGCCTCCCACCACCCGACCCCTGACATCCCGACCCTGACATCCCGAAATGGAGCCGTACCCATGGGCAAGATCCTCGTCACCGGGGCGACCGGCCAGGTCGGCGCCGAGGTGCTGGCGCAGCTGCTGGCGGCCGGCGCCGACGTCCGGGCCGGCGCCCGGACCCCGGAGAAGCTGGCACCGCCCGCCCCGGTCGACACCGCGGCGCTCGACCTCACCGACCCGGACACCTACGGCCCGGCGCTGGCGGGCGTCGACAAGGTGTTCCTCTACGCGGTGCCGCAGGGCACGGCCGGCTTCCTCGCCGCGGCGCGGGAGGCGGGCGTGCGGCACGTGGTGGTGCTCTCCTCGCAGACCGTGGTGGACGCCTTCCCGGTGCAGAAGCCGATCGTGGAGATGCACCGCGCGGTCGAGGACGCCGTCCTCGCCTCCGGGATCGCGTACACCTTCCTGCGGCCGCACAACTTCGCCACCAACATCCTGATGTGGGGCTGGCCGGAGTCGATCCGGGCCGAGGGGCGGATCCGCTTCCCGTACCCCGAGTCGCACAGCGACGCGATCCACGAGAAGGACATCGCCGCGGTCGCGGTGGCGGTGCTCACCGGCGAGGGCCACGAGAACCGGGCGTACTTCATCAGCGGCCCCCGGTCGATCACCCAGCGCGAGCAGCTCGCCGACCTGGCCGAGGCGCTCGGGCGGCCGCTGGAGTTCGAGGAGCTGACCGACGCCGAGGCGCGCGAGGCCCTCGCCCCGATCGTCCCGATCTGGGTGATGGACGCGGTGGTCGGCTACTGGGCCGGCTCCGACGGCGTCCCGACCGAGGTGTCCGACACGGTGGAGCAGCTCACCGGCCGCCCCGCCCGGACCTTCGCCGAGTGGGCCCGCGACCACGTGGCCGACTTCACCGCCTGACCGGGCACCGGGCCCGGCACACCGGAATCCGGACCCGCCGCACCGGCGGGCGGGACTCCGGTGGCCGGGCCACCACCGTCCGCGCCGGACGGGTGGGCCGCGCACCTTAGCGGAGCGGGGCGCGCACCCTAGCGTGAGCACGGCGCAGTCATCCGCCATTCGAGGGGAACCGATGAGCGGCCCGGCCACGACCCGAACCCTGCCGACGGACCCCCAGGCTCCGCCGGAGGACGCGCAGTTGCTCGACGCCTCGCACGAGGTGCTGCTCAAGGAGCTGTGCGGCGTGCTGTTCGCCTCGCTGCCGCGCAGCGACCAGCGGCGCAAGGGCGCCCAGTACCTGCGCGGGCTGCTGGGCGCACGCGGACGCAAGTCGATCCGCAACATCGCCACGGTGGTCGGCGGCCCGGCCGCCGAGCAGAGCCTGCACCACTTCATCACCAGCTCCACCTGGGACTGGGGCCCGGTCCGCCAGGCGCTGGCCCAGCACCTCGCCCGGATCGCCCCGCCGCAGGCCTACGTGCTGCGGCCGATGGTCGTCCCCAAGGCCGGCGACCACTCGGTGGGGGTGGACCGCCGCTTCATACCGGCCCTCGGCCAGGTGCTCAACGCCCAGCAGGCGGTGGGCGTCTGGGCCGCCTCGGAGAGCTTCAGCGGCCCGGTCAACTGGCGGCTGCACCTGCCGCGGACCTGGCTGGAGGACGCGCCGCGGCGCAGCCAGGCGCTGATCCCCGACGAGGTCGACGCGGAGAGCCTCGGCGACTGCGCCCTGGAGGCGGTGCTCGGCCTGCCGGCCCGCTGGGGGCTGCCGGTGCGCCCGGTGGTCGCGGACGCCAGGGACGCCGACGGGCTGCGGCTGGTGCGCCGGATGCGGGGCGAGCGGCTGCCGATGCTGGCCCGGATCGGCGGCTCGTTCCCGCTGCGGCCGGTCGCGCCGCTGCCCGGCCACCCGGCCGGACCGGGGCCCGCCTGCCAACTGCTCACCGCGGCCCGGGAACTGCGCCGGCCGGTGGTCTGGTCCGACCCGTCCGGCGAACTGCGCGGCGGACTGGTCGCCGCCGTCCGGGTGCGTCCGGCCGGGCCCGGCGGCGCCCGCCAGGGCCGGGGCCGGCGCGGCGGCGGGGAGCTGCTGCTGCTCGGGATGGGCGCGGCCGGCGGGCGCTGGCCGGCCGAGCTGTGGCTCACCGACCTGGTGGACCTGCCGGTGGCCGCGCTGGTGCGGCTGGCCCGGCTGGCCGACCGGGTGGACCTGGACTTCACCAGGACCGCCGACCGGGTCGGGGTACGGGACTTCGCGGGCCGCTCGTTCGGCGGCTGGCACCGGCACATCACCCTGGCCTCGGCGGCGCACGCGGTCGCGGTGCTGGCCCGCGGCGACGACCGGCTGTACTGAGGTGGCGGGTTCAGTTGGCGGGGCCGGTCCGGTCCGGTCGGTCGGTCGGGCTGCCCGCCGGACCGCCCGGCCGGTCGCCCGTCGGGTCGCCCGTCGCGTCCCCGGGACGGCCGGGCTCGGCGCGGGCCCCCCGGTCGAGCAGGGTGCGGCGCACCCGGCTGAGCCTGAGCGCGAGCTGGATCTCGAAGGAGCGCTCGGGCTTCAGCCAGTCCGGGCCGAGCAGTTCGCCGATCCGCTCCAGCCGGCGCGCCACCGTGTTGGGGTGGACGTGCAGCCGCTGGGCGGCGTGGGTCGGGCTGTTGCCGGTGTCGAACCAGGCCTGGAGGGTGCGGGTCAGCTCGGTCAGCCGCTGCCGGTCGTAGTCGAGCACCGGGCCGACCGCCGACTCGATGAACCCCTCGACATCGTGGTTGTCGGCCAGCAGGACGCCCACGAAGCCGAGTTCGCGCGCCGAGGCGGCGCGGCCGACCGCGCCCAGCGAGGTCATCGCGTCCAGGCAGCGCAGCGCCTCCTGGTAGCCGTGGAAGACCGAGGTCGGATCGCTGACCGGCCCGGCCGCGCCGACCGTCACCGGCAGGCCGAGCAGCGGGGTGAGCTCCTCGGCGACCGCGCGGGCGGCCCGGCCCGGGTCGCTGCCGGGCAGCAGCAGCACCGCCCGGCCGTTGTGGACCCGTTTGAGGCCGCTCATCCGGTGGGCGTACAGCCCGGCCCAGGTCGCGGTCCTGCCCTGGGCCTCGCCCTCGGGCCGGGCGACCACCAGGACGTGCGCGGCGGACAGGTCGATGCCGAGCCGGCGGGCCCGGACGTCGAGCTGGCGGGGCGGGCGCTGCGGGCTGCTCAGCAGTTCGTCGAGCAGTTCGTCGCCGACGTGGCGGACCGGGACGGCCGAGCGCTGCCCCTCCAGCAGCAGGGCGACCGCGACCGCCTGGGCGATGCTCTGGCAGAACTCCGCGGCCAGGTCGGCCCGTCGGCCGGTCGGCCGGGCGAGCAGGGTGCCCAGATCGGTGGAGCCGGCCCGCACCGGGGCCGCCCACAGCGGTCCGGCCAGCCGGACCGGGCGGCCGGCCGCGTGGGTGTCGACGGCGGTGGCGACCACGGTCGGCCCGTCGAGTTCGGGAAGTTCGCCGGTCGAGGCCAGTACGGTGCCGTCGCTCGCGTACACCCGCAGGCCGAGGTCGAGCCGGCGGCCGGCGTCGCGGACCAGGGCGTGCGGGTCGCGGCCGGAGAGCGCCAGGTCGACCAGGGCGCGGTGGGCCTCGGCGAGTTCGGCGACCGGGTCGGCCGCGCCGGCCGGGGCCGCCGGGTCGCCGGGCCGGGCCGGGGCCGCCGCGGCGGGGGAGGTCCGGGCGGCGCGCTCCAGCAGCCGGGCCTTCTCGATCGCCACCCCGGCGAGGTCGCCGAGCGCGGCCATCAGCGAGATCTCGTCGGTGGTGAAGTAGCGCACCGCGCGTTCGGCGACGTACAGGGTGCCGAACGGGCGGGCGCGGTGGCCGAGCGGGACGGCCATCACGGCGCGCAGCCCCTCGGCGCGGATCGCCGCGTCGACCACCGGGCTGCGCCGGATCCGCTCGTCCACGAGGAAGTCCGGGGTCCAGAACGGTCCCGGGTCGGCCGGGACGCCGCCGCCCAGGCCGAAGCCCTCGGGGACGGCCAGGCCGACCCGCAGCGAGCCGCTCGGGCCGTCGGTGGTGCGGATCCGGACCGGTCCGGGGGCGCTGTCGCCGCCGGCCGGCTCGGCGGTGGTGAGGCAGGAGAGGTCGGCGCCCAGCAGCAGCCGGGCCCGGCGGGTGATCACCCGCAGCAGGCTGTCGAGTTCGTAGGGCAGGGCCAGGTCGCGGGCGGTGTCGGCGAGCGCGGCCAGCCCGGCCTCGCGGCGGCGCCGCTGCTGGGACCGGGAGCGGATGGACAGGCCGAGCTGCTCGATCCGGCAGATCGCCTCCCGCTCCGGGGCGGACTCGCAGCTGCGCCGGGCCTGCTCGACCAGCTCCGCCAGTTGGGCGGCCGGAGCCTCGCTGGCCAGCAGTTCCAGGACGCTGAACGCGATTGAGTCGGCGGACCGTCGCGTCATGACCTTCCCTCCCCCTGGGGCGTGTCGTGTGGATCGGCCCTGGTCCGCGACGCTCCCCCGGCCGTCGGCCGGGAGGTACCCCCCAGGGCACGCGCGCCCCGGCCCTGCGGCCGGGAGGTGCCCCCATCGCAGCGGCTCCGCCCCCAGCCCGGTGGCCGGGAGGTGCCGCTACCTCCGCCTTGCGGTGCACGCACCCCGACGCCGCGGCCTCGTCCGGGCTGGATCCACAAGACGCGCCCGGACCCCGTGAACGGAAGGAGTGCGTGACGGCCTGCAATCCGGAAGGTATGCGGGGGCGGTTGTTCCCGTCAAGAACAGGTCCGGGCCGTCCGGGCGGGGCCCGTGGTACCCGAGTGACTGATCATCAGGATGATTCAGCGGAAGGGAAGTCGGGCCGGTTCCTGATCGCCGGGCCGGGCGGCCGGGCGTCCCTCGACGGCGGTGTGCAGGCGCAGCCAGTGGTCGACCAGCAGCGGCACGCTCTGCTCCTCCAGCCGCCGGGCGACGGCGCCGTAGTCGATGCCGAGCCGGCCCAGTCGGTCCAGCACCGCCCGGGCCGCCTCGTACTGGCCGAGCAGGGTGTCGCCCTCCAGCCGGAGCTTGCGGACCGCCTCGTCCAGCACCGGCCTGGTCATCGCGTGCGCGGTGCCCCAGGAGACCAGCCCGGCCACGTACCGGGCCTGGGCGGCGGCCCCGCCCAGCGCCGAGTCGGTCCACAGCAGCCGCTGCGGGCGGGCCCCGGAGGCGCGCAGGGTGCGCCAGCGGCCGTCGCCGAGCCGCTCCTCGTACGCCCGGTACATCAGCCGGGCCGCCGCCTGGGCGGTGAGGCCGCGCAGCGCGGCGGCGTCCGGGCCGGCGGTCGCGGCCAGCCGCCGGTCGATCTCCCGGTCCACCCGGCCGACCGGGAGCGAGGCCACCGAGGCGATCGCGGCCAGCGGGAGGCCGGCCGCGAGCGCCTGCTCCAGGCCGTCGAAGTAGGCGTCCACCACCTGCCCGTAGCGCCGCACCGAGTACAGCCCGGTGGCGTGCACGCCGAGTCCGCGGCCGACGCAGTCGCGGATCGCGGTGAGGCCGGCGGCGGTGGCCGGGATCTTGACCAGCAGGTTGGGCCGGTCCACCGCGCGGGCCAGTTCGACGGCCTCGGCGACGGTCGCGGCGGCATCGTGCGCCAGCCGGGGGTCCAGGTCGGCCGAGACCAGGCCGTCGTGGCCGTGGGTGGCGCGGTGGACGCCGAGGAACTCCTCGCAGACCAGCCGCAGGTCGTGCACGGTGGCGGCCCAGACCGAGCCCTCCGGGGAGACGTGGTGCTCCGCCAGTCGGGCCAACTGCTCGGCGTAGACGGGGTCGTGGCGCAGCGGTCCGGTCAGCAGGGCGGGGTTGGTGGTGGCGCCGCGCAGACCGGTGCGGTCGATCAGCCGGCCGAGCAGGCCCGAGGTGACCAGGCCGCGGTTGATCCCGTCCAGCCAGGGCGAGACACCCTCGGCGATCAGCGGCCGCAGGTCTCCGGTTCTGGGGTCGGCGGCCGGCGGTTTCTTCACTGCGGGATCACTGCTCCTCGGCTCTGTGACGGACCGAAAACGGTGCCGTGGCCGAGGATAGGCAGCAATTCGTGCCCGGAAAAGTGAGTGCCCCGGTCAATGTCAGGTCGGCCCCGGGTCAATGCCGGGCCGGGCGGGGGTCAATGCCGGGCATGGTCTTTGCGGGGCGTCCGGAGAAGTGGCCGCCGAGTATTTGATGGAGTGCGGCCCCACCTGACGTAGTGCCGGGAACTCCGTTGGCCGGTCGGCCGTCCACGGTCAACGATCAGTGGAACGCGCCCACGTCACCGAGGAGTTCGCCGCTGTGACCACCATTGCCGTCATCTATTGGTCCTCCACCGGAAATGTCGCCCGGCTGGCCGGGGCGGCGGCCGACGCCGCCGGCAAGGCGGGCGCCGAGGTGCGGCTGCGCCGGATCGCCGACCTGCCGGACGACACCTATGTACCGGGCACCGAGGAGGCCGCGCGGGAGCTGCGGGACCGCACCGCGGACGTCCCGGTGGCCTCGCTCGACGACCTGGCCTGGGCGGACGGCATCCTGATCGGCACCCCGGTGCGGTTCGGCCTGCCGGCCGCGCCGGTGCTGCGGTTCGTCGACGCGACGGCGCCGCTGTCGATCCCCGGCGGGCTGGCCGACAAGGCGGTGTCCGCGTTCACCTCGGGTTCCGCGCCGCACGGCGGCCACGAGACGGCGATCCTCGCGCTGCACAACGCCTTCTGCCACTGGGGCTCGCTGATCCTGGCCACCGGCTCCACCGACCCGGTGCTGTTCCGTCCGCAGAACGGCAATCCGTACGGGGCCAGCGCGGTCTCCCGGAACGTGCCGGGCCAGGTGCACGAGGAGAACATCGCCGCCGTGGAGTTCCAGGCCCGCCGGGTGGTCCGGGTGGCCGGACTGCTCGGCGGCCTCGCCGACCAGTAGGGGCCCCGCCGGTCCGGGAGGGAGACGTCAGTGGACCACCTGCTCCTGGGACAGCTCGCCGACCGCCCCGCCGGGCAGCAGCCGGACTGGCCCGATCCGTTCGAACTCGCCACTGCCAAGAAGGAGTTGGCCGACCGTCCGCCGCTGGTCGCGGCCGCCGACGTGCACCGGCTGCGGGCCCTGCTAGGCCGGGTCGCGCGGGGGGAGGCGCACGTCCTCCAGGCCGGCGACTGCGCCGAGGACCCGCAGGAGTGCACCGCCGGCGACACCGCCCGCAAGGCCGCGCTGCTCGACCTGCTGGCCGGGCGGCTGAAGCTCACCACCCACCGCCCGGTGCTCCGGATCGGCCGGATCGCCGGCCAGTTCGCCAAGCCCCGCTCCAGCCCCACCGAGCTCTGCGACGGCGTCGAACTCCCGGTCTACCGGGGGCACCTGGTCAACGGCCCGGAACCCGACCCGGTCCTCCGCACCCCCGATCCGCGCCGGCTGGCGGCGGGCTACGAGGCGTCCCGCCGGGTGCTGGACCACCTGTCCCGGCTCGCCCCCGGTGACCCGTCCGTCGCCTGTCCGCCGGTGTGGACCAGCCACGAGGCGCTGCTGCTGGACTACGAGCTGCCGCTGCTCCGCCGGGACACGCGGGGCCGCCCGCTGCTCGCCTCCACGCACTTCCCGTGGATCGGCGAGCGGACCAGGGACCCGGACGGCGCGCACGTCGCCCTGCTGGCCTCGGTGGTCAACCCGGTCGGCTGCAAGGTCGGTCCGACCACCACCCCGGCGGAACTGCTGCGGCTGTGCGCCCTGCTCGACCCCGGCCGGGAACCCGGCCGGCTCACCCTGATCGCCCGGCTCGGCGCCGACCGCGCCGCCGAGGTCCTCCCGGGGCTGGTCAGGGCGGTGCACGCGGCCGGCCACCCGGTGGTCTGGCTCAGCGATCCGATGCACGGCAACACCGTCGCCGGGCCGGACGGGCTCAAGACCCGGCTGGTGCCGGACCTGGTCCGGGAGGTCGAGGCGTTCCAGCGGGCGGTCCGGGCGGAGGGCGCCGCCGCCGGGGGCCTGCACCTGGAGACCACCCCCGACGACGTGACCGAGTGCGCCGACGACGCGGCCGGGCTGGCCCGGGTCGGCGACAAGTACACGAGCCTGTGCGACCCGCGGCTCAACCCGGGCCAGGCGGTCGCGGTGGTGTCCGCCTGGCGCGCCTGAGCGCCGGGCGCGCGGCCGGTGCCGCGCACGCCCTGCACGCCCTGCACTGCCCGCACGTCCCGTACTCACCGCACTGCCTGCACTGCCTGTACTGCCTGCACTGCCTGCTCCATCCCGTTCCGACCCGTGCACCACCCCCAACCCACCCGCGGCCCGAGCTGTTGGTCCGCGTCCCCCAGGGAGGTCCGCACATGAGAAACAAGGTGACACTGGTCACCGGCGCGGCGGGCGGCATCGGCGCCGCCGTGGTCCGGCTGCTGGCCGTTCGCGGCGCGCTGGTCGCGGCCGTGGACCGGGACGCCGACCGCCTCGCCGAGCTCACCGGCAAGCTGGCCGCCGAGGGCCTCACGGTGGCGGCCGTCCCCGCCGACGTCACCGACAGCGCCTCGGTCGAGGCCGCCGTCGACACCGCCGAGCGGGAGCTCGGCCCGATCGACCACCTGGTCAACAACGCCGGTGTGCTGCGGCTCGGCGAGGTCCGCGACCTCACCGACGAGGACTGGCGGACCACCTTCGCGATCAACGCGGAGGGCGTCTTCCGGGTCTCCCGGGCGGTGGTGCACCGGATGATCCCGCGCCGGCGGGGCGCGATCGTCACGGTCGCCTCCAACGCGGGCCTCACCCCGCGCGCCGAGATGGCCGCCTACGCGGCCTCCAAGGCGGCGGCGACCCACTTCACCAAGAGCCTCGGCCTGGAGGTCGCCCGCTACGGGATCCGCTGCAACGTGGTCGCGCCCGGCTCCACCGACACCCCGATGCTCAGCGCGATGTGGGCCGACGGCGTGGACGGCCGGGCCGCCACCGTCGCCGGGGTGCCGTCGGCCTTCAAGGTCGGCATCCCGCTCGGCAAGCTGGCCCGGCCCGAGGACGTCGCGTACGCCGTCGCCTTCCTGCTGTCCGACGAGGCGGGCCACATCACCCTGCACGACCTCACGGTGGACGGGGGTGCCGGGCTCGGTGCGTGACGCGACCCCTTCCCCGCTGGACCGGGTGCTGGCCGCCCGGCCGCCCGCGTTCGCGCTGCTGCACCGGCCCGAGGCCACCGGCCCGGGGGTGGTCGAGCTGCTGCTCGGCGAGGTGTCGGCGCCGGCCACGCTGGCCGACCTGCCGCTGGCCGACCTTCCGGTGGCGGACCCGCCCCCCGGCGGCGAGCAGCACGAGCTGCTCGTCCTGGTCCCCTACCGGCAGATCGCCGAGCGCGGCTTCGAGGCGCCGGACGACGGCACCCCGCTGCTCGCGCTGACCGTCGCCGAGCAGTCGGAGCTGCCGCTCGCCGAGCTGCTCGACCGCCTCCCGGACGGCCCGGTCGACCTGACCGGCGGCGCCTTCGACATCGGCGACGAGGAGTACGCGCAGACCGTCCGCCGGGTGCTCGCCGAGGAGATCGGGGAGGGCACGGGCGCCAACTTCGTGCTCAGGCGCTCCTTCGTCGCCTCCGTCGGCGGGAACACCACCACCGCTGCGCTCACCCTGTTCCGCCGGCTGCTCCAGCGGGAGACCGGCGCCTACTGGACCTTCCTGGTGCACACCGGGGAGCGGACCCTGGTCGGCGCCACGCCCGAGCGGCACATCAGCGTGCACGGCGGGCGGGCGGTGATGAACCCGATCAGCGGCACCTACCGCTACCCGGAGCAGGGCCCGGAGCTGGACGGGCTGCTGGAGTTCCTGGCGGACCGCAAGGAGACCGACGAGCTCTGCATGGTGCTCGACGAGGAGCTCAAGATGATGGCCCGGATCTGCCCGGGCGGCGGCCGGGTGGTCGGCCCGTACCTCAAGGAGATGGCCCGGCTCGCGCACACCGAGTACTTCATCGAGGGCCGGACCCACCGGGACCCGCGCGAGGTGCTGCGCGAGACGCTGTTCGCGCCCACGGTCACCGGCAGCCCGCTGGAGTCCGCCGCCCGGGTGATCGCCAAGTACGAGCCCGGGGGCCGGGGTTACTACAGCGGAGTGGCCGCACTGATCGGCCGGGACGCGGTCGGCGGGCGCTCCCTGGACTCCGGGATCCTGATCCGCACCGCCGACATCGACCCGGCCACCGGCCGGCTGGGGATCGGGGTGGGGGCGACCCTGGTGCGGCACTCGGACCCGCGCTCCGAGGTGGCCGAGACGGGCGCCAAGGCGGCCGGGCTGCTCGCCGCCGGCGGGGCCGGGCCGGCCGGGCCGTTCACCCCGGCGGACGGCCGCCGGGGCGGGTTCGCCGCGCACCCCGAGGTGCGGGCGGCGCTGGCCGGGCGCAACCAGGACCTGTCCGGCTTCTGGCTTGCCGAGGTGTCCGGGCGGGCCCGTCCGCGCCCCGAACTGGCCGGCCTGCGGGTGCTGGTGGTGGACGCCGAGGACACCTTCACCGCGATGATCGGCCACCAGCTTCGGGCGCTCGGCCTGGAGGTCGGGGTGCGCCGGTTCGACGAGCCGTACTCGCACGAGGGGGCCGACCTGGTGGTGCTCGGGCCCGGGCCCGGCGACCCGCGCGACACCTCCCATCCGAAGATCGCCCATCTCCGTACGGCGGCCCGGGAGTTGCTGGCCGCGCGACGGCCGTTCCTGGCGGTCTGCCTGAGCCACCAGGTGCTCTCCGCCGAGCTGGGCCTGCCGCTGGTCCGCCGGGCGGTGCCCAACCAGGGGGTGCAGCGCGCGGTCGACCTGTTCGGCGCCGCCGAGCGGGTCGGCTTCTACAACACCTTCGCCGCGGTGTGGGACGCCTGCCCGGGTGGGCCGGGGCAGTTCGAGGCCCCCGGCGGCGGCGCGGTCCGGGTGGCCGGGGACGCCGCGACCGGCGAGGTGCACGCGCTGCGCGGGCCGGGCTTCGCCTCGGTGCAGTTCCACGCCGAGTCGGTGCTCACCCTCGGCGGCGTCCGGATCACCGGTGATCTGATCGCTCACGCGCTCGGATTGCCGGACCCCGTTCGAATAGCGCCCGAGGCTCCCGAATTCCCCTGACGGGTTGTACACGTCCCACAACCGTTCCATCCGAAAAAGCATTACCGGAGCCGGAAAACCCCGACCGGATCACCGGATCACCGATCACCGGAACACCGACCAGAGGAGATCACCGTGCTGGACGACGCCATGGTGGACGCGTACCTCGCCCGGATCGGCGCCGAACGGCCCGAGCGGGCCGACCTCGCCGCGCTCACCCACCTCCAGGAACGGCAGGTGCTGTCCGTGCCGTTCGAGAACCTCGGCTACCACCTCGACGAGCCCATCCACATGGACGAGCAGGTCCTCGACAAGATCGTCCGGCAGCGCCGGGGCGGCGGCTGCTACGAGGTCAACCCGGCCCTCTCGTTCCTGCTCACCGCCCTCGGCTACCAGGTGGAGATCCTCCCCGGCCGGGTCCACCGCCCCGGCGGCACCCTCGGCGCGGCCCTGTGCCACCTCGCCCTGCGGGTCACCGTCGACGGCGAGCAGTGGCTGGTCGACACCGGCTTCGGCCGCAACAGCCGGCACCCGCTGCGGCTGGCCTCGCGCGAGGTCCAGCAGGACCCGGACGGCGAGTACCGGCTGGCCGACGTCGAGGGCGGCGGCTTCGACGTGTTCCTCAACGGCAAGCCGCTGTACCGGCTGGAGGACCGCCCGGTGCGGATCGAGGACTTCCGCCCGACCCTCTGGTGGTACCGCACCGCGCCCGAATCCCCGTTCCTGCAGGACGTGTTCTGCTCGCTGCGGACCGAGGACGGCCGGATCACCCTCAAGGGCAACCAGCTCTCCACGGTGGCCGGCGGCGAGCGCGGCAGCCAGGAGTTCGGCACCGACGCCGCCGTCCTGGAGGCGTACAAGACCTACTTCGGGTTCAGCCTCGACCGGCTGCCCGACCAGCCGTCCGGCGGGGTCACCGCCGCCGTCCAGACGGGATGAGCCCCGCCATGACCACCACCGGACCCGGCCCGGACGCCGGCCTCCCGCCCACCGACCCGGCCCAGCTGCCCCTGGTCTTCGCCGCGGCCTTCAACGCCGGCGACGCGCAGGCCGTGGAGCGGCTCTTCGAGCCCGGCGCGGTCTTCGTCAACGCGCCCGGCGAGGTGGTGACCGGCGACGAGCGGCGCGCCGCCACCGGCCGGTTCCTCGCCTTCGGCCTGCCGATCCGGATCGAGGTCCGGCAGTGCTACGTGGCCGGCGACCTCGCGCTGCTGATCGGGGACTACCTGATCGAGGGCGAGGGCCCGGACGGTCCGCTCCGCGACGAGGGCACGGCCACCGACGTCGCCCGGCGCGGCGCGGACGGCCGCTGGCGCTACGCGATCGACAACCCGCCCGGCACCGCCCGCTGACCCGAGGAAGGACCGCTGTGCCTGCTGCAGCCAACCCCGCCGCCGATCCGCTGCTGGACCTGCCGTTCGACGCCGTGCCGGACCCCGACGAGTACCTGCGCGCCGCGATGCGCTGGCACTTCTCGCCGGAGACCGGCTCGCCGTTCTGGCTGGCCCGGGCCGCGGGCCTCGGCTTCGACCCGCTCACCGAGGTCCGCACCCACGCCGACCTCGCCAAGTTCCCCAACCTCGCCGGCGAGCTGCGCACCGCCCGGGTCGAGGACCTGATCCCGCGCGGCTACGGCGACCGCCCCGAGGTGGTCGGCGTCTACGAGAGCGGCGGCACCACCGGCGCGCCCAAGCGGATCGTGCTGCTGCGCGACTGGCTGGACCGGCTGCTCGGCTGGTCCAGCGCCCAGCTCGACGGCCACGGCGTGCCGCAGGGCGTCAACTGGCTGGTGGTCGCCCCCACCGGCCCGCACATGGTCGGCGACGTGATCAAGGCCCAGACCGCCTACCGCGGCGGCCTGTCCTTCACCGTCGACCTCGACCCGCGCTGGGTGAAGCGGCTGATCTCCGACGGCAAGGGCGCCGAGGCCGGCGCGTACGCCGAGCACATCGTCGACCAGGTCGCGTACCTGCTGGAGACCCAGGACATCGGCGTGCTGATGTGCACCCCGCCGGTGCTGGAGCGGATCGCCCGCCGGGACGGCCTGGCCAAGCTGGTGGGCGAGAAGATCCGGGCGATCAACTGGGTCGGCACCCAGATGGACCCGGACACCCGCCACCTCTACCGCACCGAGGTCTTCCCGAACGCCGTGCTCTACAGCGGCTACGGCTCGACCATGATCCTCGGCAACGCCAGCGAGCGGCACGGGCTGACCGACGACGACCCCTGCGTCTACGACCCCTACTCGCCGTACATGAGCTTCGGCGTGATCGACCCGGAGACCGGGCGGACGGTGGAGTACGGCGAGCGCGGGCAGGTGGTCATGCACCACGTGTCCAAGAGCCTGCTGATGCCCAACAACCTGGAGCGCGACCACGGCACCCGGATCGCCGCGCTGCCCGGGCACCTCGGCGACGCGGTGGCGGACATCGCTCCGGTCCAGGAGTTCGACAACGAGACCGTGATCGAGGGGGTGTACTGATGACGCAGCCCGAACAGCAGCCCGAACAGCAGCCCGAACAGCAGCCCGAACAGCAGCCCGAACAGCCCGCGCAGCAGCCCGCCCTGCTCCAGTTGGACGCGCTCGGCCCCGGCGAGCCGTTCCGGGCCCGGCGCCGCACCGAGGTGGCCGAGGTCACCGGCGCGCCGTTCGCCGAACTCAGCCTCGTCCCCAAGCTGTTCGTCACCCGGGCGATGCGCGCCCTGCACGCGGCCGAGTCGCTGCCGGCCGAGGAGCGCTTCGCCGCGCTGGCCCGGGCCGGCCGGATCTTCACCTCGGAGACCATCGACGGCCTGGACTTCCCGTCCTACGAGCGCGCCGTCGCCCGGGTCTCCGGGGTGCCGATCACGGTCGTCCGGGACGCCACCCGGGCCATCGCCGACTCGGCCGAGAAGGCCGGCTGGTCCGCCTACCGGGCCCGGCCGGCCGGCGCGGTCAGCGACTGGCGGGACGGCGCCACCCTCGACGGCAGCGCCGTCTGGACCAGGCGCGGCGAGGTCTTCGCCGTCCACGCGGCCGGCAACCACCCCGGCCCGCACGGGCTCTGGCTGGAGGCGCTGGCACTCGGCTACCGGGTCGCCGTCCGCCCCTCCCGCCGCGAGCCGCTCACCCCGCACCGGCTGGTCACCGCGCTGCGGCTGGCGGGCTTCGCCGCCGACCAGGTGATGCTGCTGCCCACCGACCACGAGGCCGCGGACGAGATCCTGGCCGGCGCCGACCTGGGCATGGTCTACGGCGGCGACGAGGTGGTCCGCAAGTACGCGGGCAGCACCGTGCTGCCGCAGGGCCCCGGCCGGTCCAAGATCCTGGTCACCCGGGACACCGACTGGCGCGAGCACCTGGACACCATCGTCGACTCGATCGCCCACCAGGGCGGCGTGGCCTGTATCAACGCCACCGCCGTCCTGGTCGAGGGCGACCCGGCGCCGCTGGCCCGGGCGATCGCGGAGCGGCTGGCCGGGATCCCGAGCCTGCCGCCGGAGGACGAGAAGGCGGTGCTCTCGGTCCAGCCGGTGGCCGAGGCCCGGGCGATCGAGGCCTATCTGCTGCGCCGGGCGGCCGGCACCAGGGCCTGGCTCGGCGGGGACGGCGTGGTGGCCGAACTCGGCGACGGCAGCGCGGTGCTGCGCCCGGCCGTGCACCAGCTGGACCGGCCGGACGCCGAGCAGACCGGTGTCGAACTCGCCTTCCCCTGCGTCTGGGTGGCGCCGTGGACGCCGGAGGCGGGGGTGGCGCCGCTGCGGAACTCGCTGGTGCTGACCGCGCTCACCGGGGACGATGCGCTGTTCGACCGGCTGCTCCGGGAGCCGAGCATCAGCAACGTCTACCGGGGCGACCATCCGACGTACTGGATCCGGCCCGGGGTGCCGCACGACGGCTACCTGGGGGAGTTCCTGATGCGGACCAAGACGGTCATCCGGGGCTGAACCGGGCGGGGACCTCGTGGGCCGGTGCCCGCGAGGTCCCCGCGCCGTTCGCCCGGCGGCCGCTCAGTGGCAGCTCAGGGGCCGCTCAGTCGCGCAGCGCCCGGTCCACCAGGGCGCCGGCCATGCCGGTGTACCCGGCCGGGTCGCACAGCTCCGCGATCTCCGCGGAGGTGAAGTGCCCCTCCAGCCCGCCCTGTTCGGCCAGCACCTCGGCCAGCGGCCGGCCCTCCCGGTCGGCGGTCAGCGAGGCCTCGGTGAGCAGCTGCCGGGCCACCGCCTTGCCGAGCTTCGGCGCCAGCCGGGCGGCGATCCGCTCGGAGACCAGCTGTCCGCCGGTGAGCCCCAGATTGGCCCGCATCCGCTCCGGCCGGACCAGCAGCCCCTCGGCCAGCTCCACCGAGGTGTGCGCGGCGCCGCCGGCCAGCCGCAGGCACTCGCGCAGCAGCAGCCACTCGGCGTGCCAGGCGCCGCCCGAGCGCTCGTCCTCGGTGACCAGGCACTGGGTCAGTCCGGCCGCGAGCACCGGGACCTGGAGGGCGGCGCTGCGCAGCAGGGTGGCCAGCACCGGGTTGCGCTTGTGCGGCATCGCGGAGGAGGCGCCGCGTCCGGCCACCGCCGGTTCGACCACCTCGCCGACCTCGGTGCGGGTCAGTGACTGCACGTCCACCGCGATCTTGCCGAGCGCGCCGGCGGTGAAGGCCAGCGCGGCGGCCAGGTCGGCCATCGGGGTGCGCAGCGCGTGCCAGGGCAGTACCGGCCGGGCGAGTCCGGTCTCGGCGGCGAAGGCGTCCAGCAGCCGGTCCAGGTAGGCGCCGGCGTCCACCTCCGGGTCCGGGCCGTCCAGCCGGGCGTACTCCAGGTAGCCGGCCAGGGTGCCGGCGGCGCCGCCCAGCGCGACCGGCAGCCCGTCCGCGAGGACGGCGGCGAGCCGGCGGTCGGCGTCCAGCACCAGTCGGCGCCAGCCGGCCGCCTTGAGGCCGAAGGTGGTGGGCACCGCGTGCAGGGCGAGGGTGCGCCCGGCCAGCACGGTGTCCCGGTGCTCGGCGGCCAGGCCGGCGAGCGCGTGGGCGGTGCGGCCGAGGTCGGCGCGGATCAGGGCCAGCGCCCGGGCGGCGACCAGCATGGCGCCGGTGTCCAGGATGTCCTGGCTGGTCGAGCCGCGGTGCACGTACTCGGCGGCGGCCGGGTCCTCGGCGGCGACCGCCAGGGTCAGCGCCTGGACCAGGCCGACCACCGGATTGGCGGTCTCCCGGCAGGCCAGGGCCAGCTCCCGGACGTCGAACCGCTCGGCCCGGGCGGCCCGGGTGATCGCGGCGGCCGCGGCGGGCGGCACCGTGCCCAGACCGGCCTGGGCACGGGCCAGCGCCGCTTCGGCGTCCAGCATGGCCTGGAGCCAGGCGCGGTCGGTCACGGCCGCCTCGACCGGGGTGCCGGCCCGGACGGGGGAGAGCAGTCCGGTGTCGGGCTCCGCCGGGGCCGGCGGGCTGGGGTGTGCGGTCATACGACGACGCCTCTCGGTTCGGACTCGGCTGACCCGGCGGACTCTACGGAGCCGGTGGACACCCTCGACCCGGTGGATGCCACGGAGCCGGCCGAGGCCGGGCCCGGGCCGGGGGCGGCAGCCGGGCCGGGGGCGGCGGTCGGCCACTCGGGGGCCGGGGAGAGCGCCAGCACCGCCCGGGCGATGGCGTCGGAGTCGCCGAGGGTCACCGAGTCGACGCCGGGCCGGATGCCCGCCGCGGTGACCCAGTGCACCGACTCGGTCGGCACCCCGTACGCGAAGCGGCGCGGGTGCGCCCGGCCGCGGCCGTCCAGCAGCCGGTAGGGCCGCTCGGTGACGGCGAGGCCGCCGGTCGGGTAGCCCGTCCCGGCGGGGCCGGGGATCCGGTAGGCGGCGCACTGCTCGGTGTCCAGCAGGTGCCGCAGCAGCGGGTCGTCGGTGCGCCGCAGGTCGGGTTCCGGGAGCCGGGCCTCGACCAGGACCGAGGCCCGGACCGGCGGGCCCGGTACGGCGGTCGAGTGCGCGGCGAAGGCCGGGTCGACGGGGTCGATCCGGATCTCGGTGCCGGGGCCGAGGAGTTCCACCACCCCGGCCTCGATCAGCGCGATCAGCTGCTCGATCCGCTCCACCGGCGGTCCGATGGAGAGGAAGGCGTTCAGCGGGGTGTACCAGCCGTCGAGGTCGTCCCGGTAGGAGTCGCCCGCGATGCCGCTGTGGTCGACCGCCATCCGGATCTCGTTGCGCAGGTCGCGCAGCACGTCCAGGGCGGCCTTGAGCGGGCCGCTGAGGTTCCCGGCCCTGGCCTCGGCGACGTCGTGGCGCAGGTGGTCGAGCAGCCAGTCGCGGAAGTCCGCGCGGTCGGTGAACTCCCGTCCGGCGTAGGGGCGGGAGAGCCGGTCCCAGCTCCAGCGGTCGGCCTCGGGGATGCCGTGGTCGTCGAGTACGGCGGCCGGGTCGTCGGCGGTCAGGAAGCGGTCGGTGAACGCCTCGCGTTCGGCGCCGCGGGCCCGGGCGGTGAGCAGCGCGCCGTAGTAGACGGCCTCCACCTCGCGGGAGACCAGCGGCCAGAGGTCGGTGGCGAACCGCACCGGCCCGCCCCGGCGGGTGCGTTCCCGCAGCTCGGCGACCACCTCGGCGGTGAGCAGCCGGGGCAGGTGGCGGCCGTACGCGCCCTTCTCGTTCTCGCCGCGCGCGTGGTACGGGATGCCGCGCCGCGAGGTGGCGTACAGCCGGGGCTCGGCGCCGGAGGGCCGGTACACCAGGCCGCCGTCCGCCGGCTCGAACCGGCCGCCCCGGCCGAGGGTGAACAGCGCCATGTGGTCGAAGAAGTTGAGGCCGAGGCCGCGCAGCAGCACGGTCTGGCCCGGGCGCGCGGTGACGTGGACGTCGGCGGGGTTGGCGGGGGTGATGTAGTCGAGGTGGTGGATCCTGGCCAGGCTGGCGGTGCGGGCCTCGCGCGGGGTGGGCCGGGCGGGGAGGTGGCCCTGGGCGAGCACGATGGCGTCCAGCCGGTTCAGCCGGGTGCCGTCCTCCAGCCGGACGCCCTGCGGGCCGCCGGGGAAGCCGTGCGCGTCGGCCATCGCGACCGCCCGGGAGCGGTGCACCCGGACGGTCACGGTCGGCGGGGCGGCGGCGACCACGGCCCGGAAGGCGGCGTGCAGGTAGTGGCCGTAGAAGGCGCGGGTCGGGTAGGTGTTCGGCCCGAGGGCGGCGGCCTCGGCCAGGGCCGCCCCGTCGGGGCCGTCCGGCTGCCGGCCGGTGCCGCCCGGTTCGTGGCGGCCCGGTTCGTGCGCGGGCGGCTCGTGGCGGCCCGGTTCGTGCCCGCCCCGGCCCGCCGCCTGCCCCGCCGGTCGGCCCGCCGGCCGGTCGGGACTGCCCTCGGAGGCAAGCGACTTCGCCCATTCGTACAGGCTGGGGCCGGGTTCGACGGGTCCGTCGATCCGGACGCTGTCGTCGGTGTACACGGTGATCTGGGAGGCCACCGTGTTCATCAGGAGGTGTCGGGACTGGTCGGTGCGCCAGACCCGGCCCGCGCCGGGGGGTGCCGGGTCCACCACGTGCACGGTGACGGTGGCCCCGGAGGGGCTGGACCGTTCGTTCGCGCAGAGTCGTTCCAGCACCGATAGACCGCGAGGACCCGCGCCGATGACGCAGATCTGGAGGTGACTGTCGATCATGCCCACGGCTCGAAATCGTAGTTGTGATCATCCGATGATGAAAAGGTCTTGACGCCGTGCATCCAGGCCACCCGCTCGTGCAACTCGCCCTCGGAGAGCGCTCCGAGCAGCCGGTTCCTGACCCGCGCGGCCTCGCCCGCGGGGTGCCAGAGTCGGATCGATTCCCGCGCGGCACGCTGCACCGCCGCCGTACGAGCCTGCCGTTCGGAGGCGAACCTGGCAAGGGTGTCCGCGAGTTCAGTGGTCTCGACCATCAACTCGCCCAGCAGCACGGCATCCTCCAGCGCCTGGCAGGCCCCCTGCGCCGCGTAGTGCAGCATCGGATGCGCGGCGTCGCCGAGCAGCACCACCCGGCCGTCCGTCCACCGCCGCACCGGGTCCCGGTCCACCAGCACCCAGGAGCGCCAGCCCTCGCCGAGCGCCAGCAGCCGCCGGGCGTTCGGCGCGGTCAGACCGGCCAGCTGCTCCCCGACCAGCTCCTCGTCCACCGCCACCCCGGCGAGCGCCTCGGTGGCGCCGTTGTCCCGGGAGGCGGCCAGGTTGAGGAACGCCCCGCCGGCGATCGGGTAGTGGACGAAGTGGCAGTGCGGGCCGGTCCACCAGGTCACCGAGGTGGGCAGCCGCAGTTCCTCGGGGACCAGCTCCATCGGGACCACCGCCCGGTAGACGGTGATCCCGGAGATCCGCGGCTCGCCGTCGCCGACCAGCTGGGCGCGGACCGCCGAATGGATGCCGTCCGCCCCGACCAGTACGTCGCCGCGCACCGAGCCGCCGTCCGCCAGCAGCGCGGTGGCGCCCCCGGCGTCCTGCCGGTAGCCGGTGACGGCGGTCGCGGCGCGCAGCTCGATCCGCGGCTCGGCCCGGCAGGCGCGCAGCAGCAGCCCGTGCAGCTCGGCCCGGTGCACCACCACGTACGGGTTGCCGAACCGCTGCCGGTACCGCTCGGTGAGGGTCAGGCTGGTGACGTGCTCGCCGGTCACGCCGTCCATGAAGCGCAGTTCGGCCATGTGCACCCCGGCCGCCCGGACGGCGTCGCCGAGGCCCAGCCGCTCCAGCGCGAGGATGCCGTTCGGCGCGATCTGGATGCCCGCCCCGATCTCGGCGAACTCCGGCGCCCGCTCCAGGACCACGGCCCGGTGGCCGGCCCGGGCGAGGGCCAGCGCGGCGGCCAGCCCGCCGATCCCGCCGCCGGCCACCAGGACGGTGGCCGGGCCGTCGTGGCGCGCGGTCACCGGACCGGCCCGTCGTCCTCGGCGGCCGCCAGCCGGCGGGCCAGTTCCAGCCGCTTGATCTTGGTGGTGGCGGTGGCCGGGAGCTCGCCCAGCCGCCACTGCACCGGATCGGCCATCGGCGGCAGGCCCGCCGCGGCGGCCCGCCAGGCGGCCGGTTCCACCGGCAGGTCGTCCTTGGTGCAGATCACCGGCACCGCCCGGCCGTCCGCGCCGGGGACGATCACCACCTCGGCGAGCTGGGGGAGGCGGGCGAACAGCGCGTCCTCGGCGGCCAGGGTGGAGCCGAAGCCCTCGATCAGGTCGACCTCGCGGTCCAGCAGGTGCACACAGCCCCAGCGGGTGCGGTAGCCGACGTCGCCCATCCGCCACCAGCCGTCCTCGACCTGCTGGTCGTACCGGGCCTGCTCGCCGAGGTAGGTGACGATCCGGCCGTCACTGCGGACCTCGATGTACCCGGGGTTGTCCGCCGACGGGGGCCGGCCGTCGCGGCTCACCACCCGGACGTCGGTGAAGCCGGGGAAGGGCATGCCCACGCAGCGGCCGTCCGCGTCCGCGCCGCGCCGCCGGGAGAACGAGCGCACCACCGCCGGGCCGACCTCGCTCTGCCCGTACAGCTGGCCGAAGACCGGCGCGGTGCGGGCGGAGGCGGCGAGCATGGTCCGCACGGTGCGGGGGTGGATCGCGTCGAAGGTCGAGGAGAACAGCTTGACGTTGGCCAGCGGGCGGCGCGGGTCCTCGGCGAGTTCCTCCCACTCCATGAAGGAGTTGGGGTGGGCCTCCAGGATCCCGGGGCGCAGCCGGGCGAACAGCTCGGCCACGTGCCCAGGCTCCGAGTGGGCCAGCACCAGGATCGGGAAGCCGCGGAACAGCGAGATCGCCAGCGCGGTGATCAGCCGGGAGTGGACGAAGGAGACATGGATGGCGATGGTCTCCCGGCTCGGGACCACCGGCCGCAGCACGAGCGCCTGCGGCCGGTAGCGGGCCTCCAGGGTGCGGCCGGTGTGCACGGCCAGCTTGGGCGTGCCGGTGGTGCCGGAGGTGTGGGTGATCAGCGTCGGGTGGTCCGGCGGCGCGGTGACCGGCGCGACCCGGGGCGAGCCGGCCAAGGCGGCCAGCTCGACCGCCCCGGGGTGGCTGCCGGAGGCCAGCAGGACGGTGGCGGCCAGCTCGAAGACCTCGGCGGGCAGGTCCTTGGCGAGCTTGACCGCGTCGGTGACCAGGAACGGCTCGTCGGTGCGGCGGACCAGCTCGGCGACGGTCCCGCCGTCCAGCTGGGGCGAGAGCAGCACCGGGACGGCGCCGATCCGGGCCGTGGCACAGGCGAGCAGGGTGATGTCGAAGCTGTTCGACTTGTGGACCACCACCCGGCGGCCCGGCCGGACCCCGGCGGCCCACAGCCGGGAGGCGTGGTCGTCGACCAGGTCGGCGAGCTCGGCGACGGTGGACCGCCGGCCCAGCTCGGGGGCGATGTCGAGGTCGTGGTCGAGGATCACCACGTTCGCGCCGTTCCGGACGGCGGCCCGCTCGAAGAGCGTGCCCAGTCGGATTCCCCGGTTGGCAATGCGCTGAAGGAGCACCGTTCCGCCCTCTCGTGGGATTAGGGTCGCTGTGCTTTCAGGGGTTCCGTCCCGGGGCTGTGCCGCCGGGACGCTGTGCCAGGAGCCTTTTTCGGAATCTCTTCCAGGGGGGGACCGGGTTCAGCGGTCCTTCTCGACGACCCGCTTGATCCGCTCCAGGGTCACCCCGAGGTCGGCCGCGACCTTCTCGCCCCACTCGGCGAAGAAGCGGCGCTTCGCGTCCTCGTCCATCCCGGCGGTGATGCCGCGGATCCCCTCGGTGGCGGCGCCCATCCGGAAGTGGTGCACCAGCACGCTGTGGTCGGCGTCCGGGTCCGCGCCGGGGGCCACGTCGAAGGCCCAGACGCTGTCCTGGGCGCGCCCGCCGGTGTCCCGCATGGCCCAGCGGAAGGTCCGGCCGGGCTCGGCCGCGACCACCTCGGCGTGGGTGTACCAGGTGCCGCGGACCACCGGCGCCCAGGCGACCACGTCCGGGCTGCGCAGGTTCTCGCCGCGGAACACCGAACCGACCTCGGCGGGCGCGCCGGAGATCCAGCTGCCGCCCTGGCATTCCGGGCTCCACTCGCCGCAGCGCGGGAGGTCGCTGATCACCGAATAGATCTCGTCGGGGGTGGCGGAAATCCGGATCTCGGCCCGGGAACGGAAAAGCGGGGCGTTTTCTGCGCTGTTTTCTCCCATGGCCGGAATCCTGGGCGGCGGCCCGCGTGAGGGTCAAAGGCGTACCGACGGGTCCGTCAAGTCCGGCCGTGGACCTGACACATCGCGCCCGGAACCGGTTCGGGGGCCACCGGCCGGATGTTAGAGACGTGTCCTACAGCTCGAGGCCGAAGTGCAGCGCGGTGACCGCCATCCGGTGTGCGTGGTAGAACCGGTGCGCGCCGTGGTTGGCCGTCCCGGAGTCCAGTTCGATCCGGACGCAGCCGGCCGCCGCGGCCCGCTCCCTGAGCACCGCGAACAGCCGCCCGCCGACCCCGGCCGAGCGGGCCGACGGCGCGGTCACCAGGTCGTCGACGAAGAACAGCCGCCCCCGGCTGGTGGCCAGCACCCGGTGGGCGGCCACCGCCAGGCAGCGCCCCCGCCCGTCGTACGCGGCGGTGAACACCAGCCCCTGGGCGTGCGCCTCGGCCGCGAAGGCGGCGAAGCCGGCCGCCCCGAGCGCCGGACGCAGCGCCAGCAGCAGCGGTGCGACGTCCCGCAGCAGCGCGGGCCCGTCCGGCCCGACGTCCACGAAGGTGAGTTCCATCGCCGGTGACCGCCCCTAGCCGGGTGCGCCGTACACCGCGAGGAACGCCGCCACGCCGTGCTCGACGACCTCGGAGATCCGCTCGGCCCGCATCGGCAGCGCGCCGTAGAAGGTGGGCTGGGCGACGGCGAGGAAGGTCAGCAGGTTGAGCATCCGGGCGGCCTCCGCCGGGTCCGGCACCACCAGCAGCCCGCGCTCGGCGAACTCGGCCATCCAGTGCGTCAGGACCCGGTGGGTCTCCCGGGGCCCGGCCTCCTGCCAGGCCTCCAGCACCGCCGGGCGGATGTGCAGCGCCTCGGCCTCGATGGTGCGGACCAGCGCCCAGTGCTCGGCGAAGGTGGTGAGCGAGTCGACCCGCTCCAGGCCGAAGTCGACGAGGTCGGTGCGCAGATCGACGATCTTCCGCAGATGGCGGTCGGCGATCTTCGCCTGGGTGGCGGCCACCGCGGTGGCGCCCTCCAGGATCACCGACCGGAACAGCTGCTCCTTGTCGGCGAAGTGGTTGTAGATGGTCCGCTTGGAGACGCCGGCCTCGGCGGCGATGGCGTCCACGCTGGTGCGGGTGAAGCCCTCGCGGCCGAACACGGTGCGCGCCGCGCGGGCGATCGCCACCCGCTTCTCCGGCATGCCGCGGCGCGCGGTGGCCGGGGCGGCATCCGCGCCGGCGGGTCTCGCGTCCGGGGTGGTCGCGTCCGGGGCGGTCTGTTCGGTCACGGGGAAATCCTCCTTGCAGTGCACTACATCGTGTAGTTTAC
Organism: Streptomyces sp. XY431; assembly: GCF_001279805.1. Taxonomy (NCBI): domain Bacteria; kingdom Bacillati; phylum Actinomycetota; class Actinomycetes; order Kitasatosporales; family Streptomycetaceae; genus Streptomyces; species Streptomyces sp. XY431. The sequence continues at coordinate 48,759 of NZ_LGDO01000267.1, read as the reverse complement.
GACATGCTTGACGTGAAGCGGACTTCAAGTCCTACGCTCGTCGGTACGTCCGGAAGTCCCAGGAGGGAAGCGTTCCATGGCCGTTCAGCTGAACCACACGATCGTCCCGGCACGGGACGACGAGGAGACCGCGCGCTTCCTGACCGAGATCCTCGGTCTGGCCGCCCCCGTGCGCAGCGAGCCCTTCCTGGTCGTCCGGCTCGCCAACGACGTCGCGATGGACGTCATGCGGATCGACGGGCCGGTCCCCACCGGGCACTACGCCTTTCTGGTCGGGGACGAGGAGTTCGACGAGATCCTCGGCCGGGTCCAGGACCGCGGGATCACCTACTGGGCCGACCCGTTCCACCGCCACGCCGGTCGCGTCAACGACTGGTTCGGCGGCCGCGGCGCCTACTTCGAGGACCCGAACGGCCACAACCTGGAGATCATGACCCGCGCCTCCGGCGCCAGCCGCTAGGGCGCCCACGACTGCCCGGCCGCGGCCCCGGGGGGAGGCCGCGGCCGGGCCCCGCACTCGTGACCGTCCGTCAGAACCCGTTCGTCGGCGACCTGACAGAGATCGGATACGGACGGGATTGCTCCGCCCCCGCGCGGGTTAGCCTCCCGGCATGATCGAGACCAAGGGGCCGGTGCACCGGCCGGGAGACGACGAGTACGACGCCCGACGGACCGGCTACAACCTCGCGCTGGACCACCGCCCGGCGCTGGTGGTGTCCGCCGCCGACACCGCCGATGTGATCGCCGCCGTCCGGTACGCCGCCGAGCACGGCCTCGCCGTCGCCGTCCGTGCCACCGGCCACGGCATCTCCGTCCCCACCGACGGCCAACTGGTGATCGACACCGCCGCGCTGGACGAGGTCACCGTCGACCCGGTCGCCCGGACCGCCACCGTCGGGGCCGGCGTCCGCTGGCGCCAGGTGATCGACGCCGCCGCACCGCACGGCCTCGCCCCGCTGAGCGGCTCCAACCCCGACGTCGGCGCGGTCGGCTACACCCTCGGCGGCGGCATCGGCCTGCTCGGCCGCGCCCACGGCTTCGCCGCCGACCACGTCCGCCGGCTGGAGGTCGTCACCGCCGACGGCCGACTGCTCGGGACCGGCCCCGGGACCGAACCCGACCTGTTCTGGGCCCTGCGCGGCGGCAAGGACAACTTCGGCATCGTCACCGCGATGGAGATCGACCTCGTCCCCTGCGCCGGCCTCTACGGCGGCGGCCTCTACTACCCCGCCGAATCCGCCGCCGCCGCGCTGCACGGCTGGGCCGAGTGGAGCCGGACCGTCCCCGAGGAACTCGCCACCTCCGCCCAGCTGATCCGCTACCCCGACCTCGACGCCGTGCCGGAGCCGATCCGCGGCCGCTACGCCGTCGTCCTGCGGGTCGCCTGGAGCGGCCCGGCCGAGCAGGGCGAGGAATGGGTCCGGCCGCTGCGCGCCTTCGGCACCCCGCTCCTCGACACCGTCCGCGAGCTGCCCTTCACCGAGGCCGGCACGATCCACCACGAGCCGCCGTTCGCGCACCCCGCGTACGACCGCAACACCGCCCTGCGCGAGTTCACCGGCGCGACGGCGGACGCCGTACTGGAACTCGCCGGACCGGACGCCGACAGCCCGCTGATCGTCGAGCTCCGGCTCCAGGGAGGCGCCTACTCGCGCGAGCCCGCCGTCCCGAACGCCGTCGGCGGCCGGGACGCCGGCTACCTGGCCTTCTCCACCAGCATGATCGGCCCGGTCGCGCTGGACGGACTGCGCACCGCGCACGCCGCCCTGCACGAGCGGCTGCGCCCGTGGTCCACCGGCGGCGCGCTCGCCAACTTCTTCGGCCTGGACGACGCCGACCCGGCCGTCGTGCGCACCGCCTACCCGGAGCCCGTGCACCGGCGGCTCACCGAGCTCAAGGCGGTGTACGACCCGGGGAACCTCTTCCGGCTCAACTTCAACATCCCGCCCGCCGGCTGACCCGCCCGCTCCTCCGGTCTTCCGACCTTCTAACCTTCCAGTCTCCTGACCTCCTCGTCTGCCCGTTCGGACTGCCCTCGCGGACCACTCCGCGGACCGCCCCGGCAACGGTTCGCGGCCGGCGCGGGCTCTGGGTGGACGAGGAGGTACTCATGGGAGCCAAGAAGGCCGAGCGGGACGCCGATTTCAACGCGTTCGTGACCGGTGCCTGGCCACGTCTGATGCGAACGGCGTTCCTGCTGACCGGGGACCGCTACCTCGCCGAGGACGTGGTGCAGACCGCACTGGAGCGGACCTACGCCGCCTGGGGGAGGGTCACCAAGGCCGACGAGCCGTACGCCTACGTGCGCCGGATCGTCATCAACGAGCATGCCCGCCGCTTCCGGCGCCGCGTCCCGGAGCAGCTGGTCAACGCCGTGCCGGAACGCACCGGCCCGGACGGCTTCGCCCGCCTGGACGAGCGGGCCGCCCTGCTGGAGGCCCTCGGCACCCTGCCGCCGGGCCAGCGGCAGGCGGTGGTCCTGCGCTACTGGGAGGACCTGAGCGAGTCCCAGGCCGCCGCCGCCATGGGCTGTTCGGTGGGCACGGTCAAGAGCCAGGCGTCGAAGGGCATCGCCAAGCTGCGCGAGCTCTCCTCACTCATCACCATGACGAGCATCGGAGGTGCGGCATGAACCGCGACGAGGCGCAGGCGACCGAGGTGGCGGGCGGCGAGGAGGTGGCCCGGGCACTGGCCGGGCTGGTGGAGACGATGGAGACCGGCCCGGCGCCGTACCAGGCGGTGCTGGCCGGCGGCCGGCGGCGGGTGGTGCGGCGGCGGACGTCCATGGGCGGGGCGCTTGCGCTGGCCCTGGTCGCCGCCCTCGGCGGAGTGGCGGCGGTGAACGGCGGGGCCGGCGGACCGGGCGGCGGCACGACGGCCGTGACGTCGGGCGCGGACGTGTCGACCGTGCTGGCCCCGGCCGCCGGAGGGCCCGCCGCGACCCCGGGCGCCCCCCGCGACCCGCTCGTCCCGACCCGGATCCAGGTGCTCGCCGGCACCAAGGACGGCAAGCCCTGGAGCGTCTGGGCGGCCCTGTGGCCGGCCCCCGGCAAGGAGGGGATCCGCGAGCAGGCCCGGCTGATCTGGCAGGAGGACGCCGACGCCGGCTCCCCCTGGCCCGCGCCCACCGAGGAGTACATCACCCGGTACGGGACGCCGGACGCGGACCACGTGGTCTTCTACTACATCCAGGACGGCAAGCGGCTCGCGCGCTCCGACGAGACCTTCGTCGCGCCGCCCGGGAGCCCGGTGGGCTTCTACTACGCGGACCGCTCGGTCTCAGGCAACTTCGACCACTTCTGGTTCGGCGCCCAGGCCAAGAGCGGCGCCGCGGACCCGCTGTACACCGTCCCCAAGGTGGACATCGGCCTGGTGCCCCCGGGCGTCGCCCGGGCCGTGATCGAGTGGGCCGACGGCGTCACCGCCGAGCCCGCCATCCTGTCCCTCGGCGACTCCGAGGCCCGCTGGATCGGCGCCGCCAAGCGCGGCGTCCCGGCCGAACTCCGGCTCTACGCGGCCGACGGCTCGCTGATCGACACCAAGAAGAAGTGGGCGGAGAACTGACCGCCCACTGACCCCGGTCCGACCCGGCGGGCCGCCCCGAGGAGTTCACTCCTCGGGGCCCGCCGCGCCGTCGCTCGGAGGGTGCGGTTCAGGGCGTCGAGGGCATGGCGACCGGCCGCAGCACCGTCAGCGAGTCCTCCTGGGCCGCCACCATGGCGAAGGAGAACCGGTCGAGTTCGAGGCAGAGCGCGACGTCGTCGGGATGGGCCCCCTCACGCACCCCCTGCGCCAACTCGCCGGCGGCCCGCGACCCGGCGGCCCGGCGGAGGTACGGGTCCGCGGCCGTCCCCTCCCCGGCGGCCCTCCCGGCGATGTACTGGGCGCACGCCAGGTCCTCCTCGGCCCGCCCGTCCTCGCCGGTGACCACATAGGTGACGCTCCCGCACCCCCGGTCCCGCAGCAGCCGCGCCGTCGCCCCCGCCACCACGAAGCCGGCACACAGCACCAGCGGGGCGTCCTTCACCGCGAGCGCGCCGACCGTCCCGGCGGTGGTCTTCTGCACCACCGTCCGCCCGCCGAGGTCCACACCCCGCAGCAGTCCCGGCGAGTTGACGGCGTCGAACCCGGGCGCCGCCGCCCCGTCCTTGAGCGCCACCCACCCCGGCTGCCGGGCCTTCAGCGCCAGCGCCTCGTCCAGCGACCCGGCGAGAACGATCTTCTCGGCCCCCCGCTCGAAGGCCCAGGCCGCCACGGTGAACGCACGCATGACATCGACCACGACCGCGACGGCCGGAACCTCGGCCACCTCGTCGATCCCGAGAAAACTGGAGTCCATGCCCGCCATGATCGCGGGTCCCGCCTCCCCCGCCCACCCCTTTTCGGGTCAGTACGGCAGCAGGTCACCCGTGGCCAGGTCGAAGCCGAACGGCTCGGGGATGTGCAGGGTCTCGCCGAACTCGATGTCCTCGCGGCGGTGGTACTTCGTGCCGTCGGGCCGGCTGAACAGGGTGACCGTCTTCTGCCGGGCGTCGACCAGCAGGTAGAGCGGGATGCCCATCAACGGGTAGTCGCGGACCTTCCCCACCCAGTCGTTCTCCGGGTTCGAGGGGGAGACCAGCTCGACGGCGACGGCGGCGAGCTCGGCCGGGACCTGGTTGGCCGAGGTCTCCAGGGCCTCCCCGGGCAGGTAGGTCAGATCCGGGTTGCGGCTCTTGCCGACGGCGGGCGAGACCAGATCGGTGTTCTCGCTCGGCAGCAGTTCGGCCGGGGCGTGCCGGTCGAACTGGCGGCGGACCAGCAACAGGTTCCGCTGGTGGATGCCCGAGGGGCTGACCATCATCACGATGGTGTCGCCCGAGATCTCGACCTTGAAGCCGTCGGGCAGGCTCCGGCGGGCTTCGTCGAGGAGGGCGAAGTGCTCCGGGTTCATGCGCGCGGTCTCCTGGGTCTGCCGGGCAACACGTCTCAGCGTAGTCCGCCACCGGGCCCGGACATGCGGAAGGCCCGGAGAGCGGGCTCTCCGGGGCGGGGCGGCGTCGACACCGGCGTCAACCGGCGCCGCACGTCCTCATGCTTCTGATGGGCGGAGTCGAGCGCTGTCCGCCCTCGCGCCGGTCGGCGTGCGAGTCGACCGGGCGCCAGGGGTCACAGCCGGAAGAGCTTGGCGAAGGGTGCAGTGATCCGCTCCGTTCGTGAGCCGAAGTCGACCAGGACGGCGAGCTCGCCCTCGACACCGATGGCGCGGCCGAGGCCGTACTCGTCGTGCGTCACCCGGTCTCCGACAGCGAATTGCTTGGGCGGCGGCGGGGCCGGAGCCCGACGGAAGGGGCTGGTGGGGAGGTGGCGCCGGGGCGCGGCTGAATTCGTCATCCTGGCCAGTATGCGCCTGATTTCGGCGGAGCGGGCGGCTTGATCCGCCGGATATTTTGGATCTTGGCCGACGGGAGGGCACGAGGGCGCCCGCCCCCGGTGCGCGGGGGCCCCGCCGACGGGGGCGACCGCCCGGCGCCGCCGCAGGTCGGAGCCACGCCGGCGAACTGGCCAGGGAGAACTCCCCCGTTGGGGTGCGGACCCTGCTACAGTCGTGATAGTTGCAGTTGTGGTTCCCATGAACTTTGTGTGCGCCTGCTGGTTCTGACCGCAGGCGTATTTTGTTACCCGGCCATTTCCCCGGGTGGGTCATCATCGCGGCGACGCGAAACTCACGACCTGTGAGTTTCGGACGTCCCATTCGAAGGATATTTTTAATGGCTAACGGCACTGTGAAGTGGTTCAACGCGGAAAAGGGCTTCGGCTTCATCGAGCAGGAGGGTGGCGGTCCGGACGTGTTCGCCCACTACTCGAACACGCCCACTACTCGAACATCAACGCCAACGGCTTCCGTGAGCTGCTCGAGGGCCAGAAGGTCGAGTTCGACGTCACGCAGGGCCAGAAGGGCCCGCAGGCGGAGAACATTCGCCCGCTCTAGTACTTCCCGCTGACCGGCTCTGCCGCTCGGCCCCGGCCCGTACCGCGCATGCGCGGTGCGGGCCTTTCGGTTTTCCACGGGCATCGGCCTGCGGCCTCAGGGCCCGTCGGCGGTGGTGCGAGGGGCCGGCCGTCCGTTGTGTCCGTCGGTTGTGCCCGCCGGTGTCGAACGAATCGAACGACACGAAAAGGCCCCCGCAGCGAATTCGCTGCGGGGGCCTTCTGTTGGTGGCCAGGGCCGGGGTCGAACCGGCGACCTTCCGCTTTTCAGGCCAAGCCAGGGCGTCGGAATGCCCCAGTTCGGGTACTTCTGCCGTCCACAGAAGGCTGCCGTCGGGCGCCATCGTTCGGGCCGGTTGGCGTCAGCACTGGCGTCAACCGGGGGCCAGCCCGAGGTCTGGTGGCCGATAGGAGGGAGGCTCGGGGCGCCTCTACGAGTCCTTCTGCGAAAACAGCCAGGTCTCGAAGCCGGACAGGAACTCACCCATCGCCCCGAGCGATGACGGGTCTGCCTCGTACTGGATCGACAGATTGACCTCGTACAGCTTGTACGCGGGCCGTGCGTCGCGCGCTGCTGCAGCGGCGGCTGCCAGTGCACGGACCGCGTCGTCGCGCCGGCCGGTCTCGACTGACTCGATGAGCTCGGGCCAGAGGTTGTCTCCGATGTGGTCGAAGAGCTCCATCAGGTGCAGGCCGGCCTTGTGAGCACGGTTACGGATAGCCTCCTGCTTTGCGCTCCAGTGGTCCTCGGCCCATCGGTCGTCCTGCTCGTCCGGCTCCGACCAGTCGGCCATCTCCTTCTGGAACTGGCGATCGAGGTCCTCCTGGGTCAGCCGCGGGTGCTCGAAGGTAGGCGTTTCCCCAGCCCTGAACAGCTCGATCGGCACCGTGAGGTCGGGGGTGGGCTCGCCCTCCAGGAGCGCGGTCAGCAGCAAGACCGCGTCGATCTTGGGAAGGATCTCCGCACCATCCACGAGGCCCCCAAGGGTTCCGACCGCCTGCTCGACAGCCGAGTAGTCGTGCTCGGCGATCTGGTTGTCAAGGTCGAAATGGAGGTCGAGGATTGCGCTGCCGATGCTGCGAAGTTCGTCCAGATGGTCGGCGATCTCGGTCTCGACACGCTCGACGGTCCGCCGAAGCTCGCGACCCTCGGCGGCCTGCTCCTCAAGCGCCGCTACCGCGTCGGTGATCTCACTCACGCTGTCCCCCCTTGTCCCGGTACGGTCCGACTCAACTGTCCGGAGTGGTAACTCTATTACCATCCACGGACCTTGAGGCCGTACTCGGTGTCCGGGTGCAGCAGGGCGTCGGCGACCCGGCCGCCGGCGTCCTTGGCACCGCCTCCGAAGTTCAGGACGCCGGAGGCATTCGCGCTGGCGGCGATGCCGTCCCAGAAACGGGCGTCGCGTTCCCAGCGCACGGAATCCAGCAGGCTGGTCAGCTGGTCCTCGGTGAGCCGCTGACCGGAGGAGGCCCAGCTGGTGGCCTGGTGAGCGGCGACGCCGAGGCCGGCCAGGACGGCCGGGGCGGAAATGGCGCTGCGGGCGGCGAAGTGCGGGTAGAGGCGGGCGATGAGCCGCGAGAGCAGCGGGACGAGCTGCTGCTCGATGTGATCAGTGGTGACGCCCTCGGGCAGGGTGTCCTCGTGCACGGTTGCGGACGACAGCCCGAGCCCGCGCCGCCCGTGCAGGGTGGTGATCACCAGCGCCCGGAGGGCGGAGAGGGTCACCACCTCGGGGTCGGTCTTCGTCAGCTGCCGCTTGCGGGCCTGCACGAGCTTGGCGAAAGGCACGATCTTCTCGTTGTGCTCGATCTTGACGGTGCCCGCGATGCGGTGGGCGAGCTGGGTGCCGATGTCGCGCTGGTCCATGGACATGGCCAGGTTCTTGGCGACGGGGACGCCCTCGACGTTGCGGTCGTAGAAGATCTGCCGGGCGTCCTCGACGCTCAGGCCGAAGTACATCTCGAACGGCACCCGGACAGCGCTCAGCTTCTGGTAGGTGGTTCCGAAGCGCTCCGGGTTGTCGTACAGCTCGTGCCATGCGGTGACCTGGGTCTCGCCGTCGATGGCAACGACGGGGGATCCCGGGAGGACGGTGACGGTACGGATGCCACTGCCGGGCACGAGCTCCTCGCTCACGGTTCCGGGGTGTCCGTCCAGCCACAGGGTGATGGGCGGGGTCGACCACGCGCAGCCGTGGTCACCGTTGACCCCGGAAGCGATGTAGGAGGCGTACGAGACGACGTTCCGGCCCTTCTGGGACGCCTTCAGCATCCGCTGGACCAGTGCGCGCACCTCGGCGTGCCGGCGAAGGGTACCGGAGGCGTACTTCAGGGCCCGCGTGTCCTCCTCGGCCTTCGGGGAGGGCACGAGCTGCAGGAGGGTCGGCAGTGCCATCGTTCCGATCACCGCGTCCGGGCGGAAGGGGGTCACGGTCAGCTGGGTGCCCTCAACGGTGGCGGTCGGCATGGTCAGGCTCATGGGGCGGCTTCCTCTCGGTGCGACAGGCGGTGGGGGCACGGCGGCGGTCCGCGGTGCTGGTCCGAACGACGAGTGGTGCGATCCGAGAGTGACGGTGCCAGCCCGCCTCAAGCCACCATTTGATTGATAACCGGGGTTATCAGTTAACCAACGACGACCATCGGCGGTGGCGTCCTAGAGTTGCCGCATCAGCGAACGGCTCTACTCGAGGCCGCTTCGTGACCAGCTGAGAGAGGAGATCAGCGCCATGTCCGCCGAGTCGTTAACGCCTGGCACCGCGAGGGTGAATGGCGGTGTGCTGCTGGTCTCCATGGCCGAGATCGCGGAACTGGCACAGGTCAAGCGGCCCGTGGTCTCCACCTGGCGCCGGAGATACGCCGACTTCCCCGATCCTGCTGCCCCAAACGCCGGCCACCCCCTGTTCGATGGTCAGCAGGTGGTCGAGTGGCTCATCGCCACCGGACTGGGCAACACCAGGCCGGGTCAGCTGCGAGCGGAGGCCGTCCTCCACGGCATCGCCGCCCAGGCCGACCGAACCGACCCCCTGCGCACCATCGAGACCCTCGGCGCTCTGCTGTGTCTGCGCCACCTGGACGAGCGGCCGGTCGCCGACGAAGCGACGGTGAGCACGCCCGAGGAAGCCCGCACTGCCCTCCTACGCCGGGCCGAGCGTATGGACCCGGAGGATGAGTTCGTTCTTCGCGAGCTGCGGACGGCCGACGCCGACGTAGTCCCGCTCGCCCACCTCGCCGAAGCCATCGTGGAGGCCGCCTACGGAGAGCGAGGAGCGCACGAGTGGCTGCTTGCCTCACGCTCCCGTCTCCGCCTGCCCGCGCTGACCGCCGATGCCTTGACCGCCGAACTCCAGAGTCTCCTCGTCGATCTCACCGACCTGCGAGGCCGCCTCGACCGACAAGGCTCGGTCACGCTTGCCGATCCGCATGCCCGCGCGGGTGACCTACTCGTTGCCCAAATCCGCGAGGCCGATACGCCCGACGCCATCACGGCCATGGCGGCCGACCCGGACGAGCGGCTGGCCCGTATCGCCCGGCGCCGCCTGCTGCTGGCCGGCATCGACGAGTTCTCTCTCGACGTCCAGGTCGGTCAGGCTCTCGCGGAGAGCTTCGCGGACCCTGACCTGATCGTCACCCAGCTTCCCTTCCAGCCCGGCGAAGACCGTTCGGTGCTCGCCGCTCTGGAGGGCATCGAGCGCGTCGCCGACCTGCTCGGTCCCGGTTGTACTGCCCTTGTTCTCGGCCCGGCTGACGCACTCGTCGACGCTCTGCCCGGCACAGCGGAGTCGCAGCTGCGCTCTGCCCTGCTGCGAAGCAAGGTCGTGGAGGCTGTGGTCGCCCTGCCCGGCGGCGTGCTGCCCTACCGGCCTGGCTACCGAGCGGCGCTGTGGGTGCTCACCCGCGGCCAGGTCTCGACGGCGGAGGGCAACGTGTTGCTCGCTGATATCAGTGCCGAGCCCCTCACCGAGGCGGTACGCATGCGGCTGGCCGAGGACATCCTTCTGTGGCGTGCCGAAGGCTTCCGTGCCCTCGACGGCCACGACCCTCGCTACGGTCGCGCGGTGCGCGTCGCCGAGCTGGACCATGCCTTCGGTGGCCCACTCACCCCGCCGGGTCCGCCTGCCTCTCAGATCCTGGCCCTTGCCGTCAGGGAGCGTCCCGCCCTCATCGCCGAGGCCGAGGGCCGCCTGGAGCGCGCTGCCAAGACAGGCCGATCGTACGACGACGAGTACGGCCCCTACCGGGGCGGCGTCGTTCGCCGCACCGGACCGCGTCCCCGCCGCACTACCCTCGGCGCGTTGATCGCCGAGGACCGGGTCACCAAGATCAAGGGCCACCGCCTTGACCAGCGGCACCTGAGCGGAGGCGGCCAAGGCGGCCACCACACCGTGCTCGGCCCCGAGGAGGTCATCGGACGAAGTGCTGTCGGGGCCCGGCGCATCGACCGGCTGGTTCTGGCGACGGCGTACGAGCACGTCGCGCTCACCGAACCAGGTGATCTCGTCTACACACTGTCGCCCGAACTCGGCCTGCTCATCGACCATGACGGGTTCAGCGTTGCCGCCTTCCCGGCGCGGGTGCTGCGCGTCAATCCGGACGCTGAACGCCAGCTGAAACCGCGCGTGCTGGCAGCCCTACTTGGAGTAGCCCGAGGTGCCGGCCGTAGCCCCAGCGCCGTACGCCCTGCCCACCGCATCGAGGACTACGAGCTCCCCGATCTCGACCGCGACGACGTGGATCGCTTCGATGCGTTACTAGCTGAGATCGAGCGCCGAGAGCGGATGCTGCGGACACAGGCTGATGCGCTCGCCGAGGCGCGGCGACTGACTGTCGCGGGCCTGGCCGACGGCACCCTCACCTTTGGTGATACGCGGCCCTTACCCCCGCGCTCCCTGCCAGACTGACCAATCGAACCACAGACCAGGAAGAAGGAACGATGCCCCCGCGCAAGCGAGCCACCACAGCCCAGGGCGAACTGCCTGGTGTCTCCAGCACCAAGGAGATCCAGGACATCCTGTGGAAGGCCGCGGATAAGCTCCGCGGCTCCATGGACGCCGCCCAGTACAAGGAGTTCGTCCTGGGCCTGGTGTTCCTGAAGTACGTCTCGGATGCTTTCGCTGAGCGGCGAGCGGAACTTGCTGCCGACCCGGAGCTGGCGGAGATCCCCGAGCACCGGCGGGCTGCATTCCTGGAGGAGAAGGACGAATACACCGAGAAGAACGTCTTCTGGGTGCCGCCCACTGCCCGCTGGGACCACATCGCTGAGAACGCGACCAGCGCGGAGGGCGGCGTCGGTAAGCTCCTCGACGACGCCATGGACGAGGTCATGAAGGCCAACAAGGCCCTCACCGGCGTCCTCCCGAAGATCTTCAACCGCGACAACGTCGACCGGAAGCGCCTGAAGGAGCTCGTTGACCTCATCAGCGATGCCCGCTTCACCGGGCACGGCGATCGCCCGGCACAGGACGTGCTCGGCGAGGTCTACGAGTATTTTTTGGAGAAGTTCGCCAGGGCTGAGGGCAAGCGCGCCGGCGAGTTCTACACCCCCGCGAGCGTGGTGCGGCTGCTCGTCGAGGTGCTGGAGCCGTACGAGGGGCGGGTCTACGACCCGGCCTGCGGCTCGGGCGGCATGTTCGTCCAGGCGGAGAAGTTCGTGCTGCGGCACCGAGGACGCGACCACAGCCACGACATCGCCGTGTACGGCCAGGAGGCCAATGAGCGCACGTGGCGCCTGGCCAAGATGAACCTCGCTATCCATGGCATCGACCCCAAGGGCGTCGGTGACCGTTGGGCCGACACGTTCGCCGACGACAAACTGCCCGACCTCAAGGCCGACTTCATCATGGCCAACCCTCCGTTTAACATGTCCGACTGGGCACGTAGGACGGATGACCCGCGTTGGACGTACGGCGTCCCCCCGCAGTCCAACGCCAACTACGCCTGGCTTCAGCACATCGCGTCGAAGCTTGGGGACCGCGGCAGCGCCGGCGTTGTCCTGTCGAACGGCTCCATGTCGTCCAAGCAGTCCGGCGAGGGCGAGATTCGCGCCGCGCTCGTCGAGGCTGACCTGGTCGCCTGCATGATTGCCCTTCCAGGCAACCTGTTCCGTACGACGGCCATCCCGGCATGCCTGTGGTTCCTGACCAAGGACAAGACCCCGCAGGGCGCAAAGGCCCTGGCCGACCGACGCGGCGAGGTGCTGTTCATTGATGCCCGGGCGATGGGCACCATGATCGACCGGACCGAACGGATCCTCACCGCTGAGGACCTGGAGAAGATCTCCGACACCTACCACGCATGGCGAGGCACCGAGTCGGCGAACAAGAAGGGCCTTGCGTACGAGGACGCCCCTGGCTTCTGCTGCAGCGCCACGCTGCAGGAGATCGCCAAGCATGACCACGTGCTCACGCCGGGGCGGTATGTCGGAGCGGCGGAAGCAGAGGAGGACCCGGACGCCGAACCGGTCGAGGCGCGCATTGCACGCCTGACGAAGGAGCTCTTCGCGCACCTCGATGAGTCGGCGCGGCTCGACGCGGTGGTGCGCGAGCAGCTGGGGAGGATCGATGGCTAGGAATCAGACCACCACTGGCGGTCGGGAGGCTACTACCGGAGTCATTCCCGGCCGCTGGGCGCTAAGCGTTGGGAATCCTGGGACTCCCACGGAACCAGGCTTTTGCTGGACCAGCCTCTCCGAACTTGCCCGGCTCGAAAGTGGACATACCCCTAGCCGCAGCAAGCCAGAATATTGGAATGGTGACATTCCTTGGGTGGGCATTAAAGACGCAACCGGGAACCACGGTCGAGTTATCTGTTCAACTCTCCAGAGCATTACGGGTGAGGGGGTCGCCAACTCTTCCGCTCGAGTGCTTCCGGCAGGAACAGTATGTTTGTCCCGCACTGCTTCGGTCGGATATGTCGTCACTATGGGCGTCCCCATGGCAACGAGTCAAGACTTCGTGAATTGGGTGTGCGGTCCGGGGCTTTCTTCAAGGTATCTGCACTATATTCTGATGTCTGAGCAGGAATCAGTGCGGCGTTTCGCGCATGGCACTACTCACCAAACTGTCTATTACCCCGAAGCGAAAGCTTTTCATGTCTGCATTCCCGAACGAAAGGAGCAGGACTCTATCGTCGCCGTGCTCGGGGCGCTGGACGACAAGATCGCCGTTAATGAGCACATCGCCGCCACCGTAGATTCCCTTGTCGGCTCAATGTACGAGAAGACTCTGTCTGCAGGCGGAGGCTCGGAGGAGGTTCTTCTCGGCGAGATCGCAACCATCAATGCGAACTCAACTAAGCAGCTGCATGAAGGGGTCCTCCGATACGTCGATATTTCCAGTGTAGGGGTCGGATCCTATGAATGGCCGGACCTAATTAGTTGGGATGAGGCGCCTGGGCGGGCGCGTCGAAAGGCGTCTGTGGGTGACACGATTTGGTCGACTGTGCGCCCTAGTCGTCGCTCTCACGCTCTCGTGCTCGATGGCGATCCTGAGCTTGTCTTCTCTACGGGGCTTGCGGTATTGGGTCCTAAATCGGTCGGGCCAGCCCTGCTGTACGAAGTGACAAGAACTGCCGAATTCCAGTCCTATCTGGAGAGCGTCGCCGAGGGGAGCGCCTACCCGGCAGTGCGGGCAGATCGTTTCGCAAGTGCTCCAGTCTTGCTGCCACCGAAGGACGTGCGCGAGGAATTCGAAAGGTCGGCAATGAATCTTCGCCATCGAGCGCACCAGGCGGCGGTAGAGTCCCGAACTCTCGCCGTCTTGCGCGACACCCTGCTCCCTCAGCTCATGTCTGGCATGTTGCGCGTCCACGACGCGGAGCAGATTGTGGAGGACGCCGTATGACCACCGATAGCGCCAAGCACGACGAGAAGATGACGGAATCCACCTGGGAAATCCTGGCTATGGACGAGCTCGCCGAGCTCGCCTGGCAGTCCTTGTCAGGCAAGGACATTGCCCCCGGTTCCGTGCACCGCAAGGACTGGGACGACCTGATCCTGCACGATGAGCTCAAGGCGGCGATCGAGCGCCTGAACCCGGACCTTCCGCACACCGCTGTCCGCGAGGCGCTCCGCATCGCGACCGATCCCGCGTCCCGTGAGGCGTACCCGGAGAACAAGCAGGCGCACACCCACCTCACCTCCGGTATCCGCCTCACGTACACCGACGCCTTCGGGGCCGAGCAGGCGCCCACCGTACGCGTGGTCGACTTCAACTCCCCGGATGCGAACACGTACCACGCCGTCAACCAGGTCACCCTCATGGACGGCGACCACCACCGCCGCTTCGACGTTGTCCTCTTCGTCAACGGCCTCCCGCTCGCAGTGATCGAGCTGAAGAGCGCCGCGGCCGAGCACGCGACGCTCAAGGACGCACACGCGCAGCTGCAGACGTATGTCGCAGAGTTCCCGATCGCGTTCCGCTACAACGTCTTCTGTCTCGTCTCGGACGGGATTACCGCCAAGTACGGCACGGTCTTCACCCCGTACGAGCACTTCGCACCATGGAACGTGGACGAGGAAGGCGACCGCGTCGACACCAATGCACCCGACTACGACGGCATCGAGGCGCTGAGCCTCGCGCTCCACGGGCTGTTTGCCCAGACCCGTTTCCTCTCCCTCACCGCCAACTTCGTCAACTTCACGTCCACCGGAAAGCGGATCGCCAAGCCGCACCAGTACTTCGCGGTCACCAAGGCCGTGGACGCCGTCGTCAAGGCGTCCCGCAGCCACGGGCAGGCCGGGGTGGTCTGGCACACCCAGGGCGCCGGCAAGTCCGAGGAGATGGTGGAGACCTCCGCTCTGGTCTCCCGTCACCCCGCCCTGAACAACCCGACCATCGTCGTGATCACCGACCGCAACGACCTCGACGACCAGCTCTACGACACGTTCCAGGACAGCCAGATGCTCCTGGGGCAGGCCCCCCTCCAGGTCACCACCCGAGAAGAGCTGCGCACCGAACTGCTCAACCGCCGCACCGGTGGAATCGTCTTCACCACCCTGCAGAAATTCGGCCTGACCCAGGAGGAGAAGGCCACCGGCGCAGCCCACCCGCTGCTGTCCGAGCGCCGCAACATCCTGGTCATCGTCGACGAGGCGCACCGCTCGCACTACGACAGCCTCGACGGATACGCTCGCCACCTGCGCGACGCGCTCCCGTACGCCACGCTGATCGCCTTCACCGGCACCCCGATCTCGAAGGCCGAGGCCGACACCCGGGCCGTCTTCGGCGAGTACATCGACATCTACGACCTCAAGCGGGCCGTGGACGACGACGCGACCGTCCGCGTCTACCACGAACCGCGGGTCATCGACGTGTCGCTCCCGCCGGGCATCGACCCGGACGCCATCGACGAGCAGGCCAACGCCCTTACCGAGGGTATGGACGATGCCGAGCGCCGCCGCGCCGTGCAGTACGCGGCAACCATGAACACTGTCTATGGCGCACCCGACCGCATAGCTACCCTCGCCGACGACTTGGTCTCCCACTGGGATCAGCGCTGCGAGCTGATGAAGCCACAGATCGGCGGGCCGGGCAAGGCGATGATCGTGTGCGCCACCCGGGAGATCTGCGTTCGGCTGTACGACGCGCTGGCGGAACTCCGCCCGCAGTGGGCGAGCGACGATGTCGACAAGGGCGTCATGAAGATCGTCTTCCACGGCGACCGAACCGACCCCGAGCACCTGCGCAAGCACGCCCTGCGCAAGTCCCAGCAGAAGGTCGTCCAGGCTCGTGCGAAGAACCCCGACGACGAACTCGAACTGCTCATCGTCCATTCGATGCTGCTCACCGGCTACGACGCGCCGCCCATCCACACCATCTACATGGACCGGCCCATGCGCGGAGCCAACCTGATGCAGGCCCTGGCTCGCGTCAACCGCCGCTTCCGCGGCAAGCAGGACGGCCTTCTCGTCGGGTATGCACCGCTCACCGACAACCTCACCAAGGCGCTGACCGAGTACTCGCCCAGCGACCAGCAGGACAAGACCCTCGGCGCCGACATCGAGCGCGCCATCACCGAGGTGAAGAACGAACTCGCCACCATCAAGGGCCTGCTGGCGGGAACCCACTGGAAGGAGCTGCTCGCCGACACTGCCCACCCCAAGCCGCGCACGCGCGCTCTGCGGCTAGTCTCCAACTACTTGCGCGACCCGCTTACTTCCGGCAACAAGGTCGACCCTGGCGTCAAGCCGCTCTCCACCCGCTTCAAGGAGAGCGCCGCCCGACTGGAGCGCTTCTACCGGCTGTGCTCGATGAGCCGCGATATCACCGAGCGCTGCGCGGACCTCGAGGACTGGCGCCGCGACATCGCGTTCTTCACCGAGGTGCGGGCCTGGATGGTCAAGCTCGACGCCGCCGACCGCGAGGCTACCGGCCAGCCGCTGACCGCGGAGGTCCGGCTGTACCTCGAACAGCTCGCCGCCTCCGTCGTCGACGCCGACGACATCACCGACCTGTACGCCGAGGCCGGCATCGGCAGGCTCGACATCACCCGCCTGAACGAGGCACAGCTGCGGAAGCTGGAGAACTCCGAGACCCCGCACCTGGTTGCCGAGGCCCTGCGCCGCATGATCCAGCAGAAGATGCGCGAGGTGACCAAGCACAACATCGTTCGCCATGAGAGCTTCTCCGAGCGCCTGAACGACCTGATGAAGCGCTACATGCTCCAGCAGCTCACCAGTGCCCAGGTGATCGCCGAACTCGCTGCCATGGCCCAGGAGGTGTCCGCCGAGGCCCGCCGCGGTGAGCGCTTCGACCCGCCCCTCAATCACGCTGAGCTCGCCTTTTACGACGCCGTCGCCCATCGCGACATGGCCGAGCTCATGGCAGGCGGCGACGAGACGCTGGCGGAGATCGCCCGTGCCCTGGTCGCCGACATCCGCAAGAACCTGTCCGTCGACTGGCTCTCCCGCGAACCGGTCCGTGCCAAGCTCCGCAGTCGTATCCGCCGGGTCCTCGCGAAGTTCGACTACCCGCCGGAGGAGGAGCGCGAGGCTGTCGACCTCGTCCTCAAGCAGATGGAGACCTTCGCCCAGGAATGGGCTCCCAAGGCCAAGGAGTGAAGCACTACCCCTTGTAGCAAACGGTTATGGCGCGGCCCCTATGGACGGGCCGCGCCATGCTCCAGGTAGACGGTTGCGGACTGCGCCCTGGCGTCGCAGGCGGCGTGGACGCGGCGGGCGAGGCGCGGGATGAGGAGTTCGTCGAGCTGGTCGGTGGCGTGGAAGGCGTACTCGCCGATCTCCACCTGGTCGACGGAGATGCGGTCGAGTTCGTCGGTGGGGAGGACGCCGCCGTCGAAGATGAAGAGGAGCTTGTCACCCTCGGTGGGGTGGGGTGCCCAGTCGGCGACGAGCAATCGGCCGATCGGCGGGGTGATGCCGAGCTCCTCCTTGACCTCTCGGGCCGCGCCCTCGGTCGGGGTCTCGCCGGGGTGGAGGTAGCCGCCCGGGATCTCCCAGCCCGGCTTGTACGTGGGCTTCACCAGGAGCACTCGGTCAGCCTCGTCGAAGAACAGCACGCCGGCGGCGGTGCGTGGCTGCGCAACGGCCTCGGGTGCGTCAAGGGTGCACGTGGGTTCGGCGCCACTCACGGATTCGGGTTCCCTCGCGTTGGGGCGCAGGCTTCGACGCGCTTCCGCAGGCTCCGGGCGGCCAGGCCGCGGGAGCGATCTGGATGACCGGGCGGCCGGGCCCACCGACTCGGGTGGCGAAGGCGACGACAGTCTGGTGGGTCTCACTACGGCGCGAGGAGGAGGCGTCGCCGGATCACCCAGTACGCGGACCACCGGTTTCCGGTAGCGAACGGCTACACCGGACGCGGTGGTGAGTTCCACCAGCTCAAGTGCGAGGTCGCACATCGTGGGGCCGTCGGTCTCGGTCAGGGCACGCTGAAAGTCGGCAACCGTCTTGGCCAGCTCCCAGGAGCTGCTCACGAAGCGGAAGAGCCCGAGGGCCGGCTTCTCGGCGAGCTTGAAGTCGATGCCGATGCTGGGCACGGGGCCGCGACCGGACTTCGCCGCCAGCCTCCGTTCCTCGATGCTTTCTGGACACCCGCACGGCTTGCCGGTATCCGCCTCCGGTGCCAGCAGCCGGGCGCCGTCGCAGTCGTGGAGTACCTTGCCCTTGTAGCCGAAGAGCAGCATGCGGGCCTGGACCGCGGATGGTCCTTCAACGATGATCCGCACTGTGTCGTAGTCGGTCAGCACCTCCAAGGAATCCTCGGCTGTCGTCTCCCACTCCACGGGCTCGCCGCCAAGCAGGCTCGCGACACCTGCGGCAACGTCCGGGGAAGCCATCGTCACGCGCCATGCGTCCAATGCCTGCGGTCGGTTGTCCACCAGCCGCCCCGCCCGAAAGCGGCCGACGTATTCCGACTGACTCTTTGAGCCGCGGTCGGAATCCTGTTCTCTGCCTGCCACAGTCAGCAGCTCCTTCTCGGGTAAGCGGCGACCCGTCAGGTTGGGCGCCGAACCTCCCAGCCCGTGATGAGCCTATGCCGGGTAAGGGCAGCCCTGGCGCGGTGCGCTGGCGGGCCTCGGCCGCGTGCCCCTCCTCACATGCAGGCTGCTGCCCGTCTCGTGGCGTCGGCCCACGCACCGGCGAGTTGGGC
Source organism: Streptomyces sp. XY431 (assembly GCF_001279805.1). Classification (NCBI taxonomy): domain Bacteria; kingdom Bacillati; phylum Actinomycetota; class Actinomycetes; order Kitasatosporales; family Streptomycetaceae; genus Streptomyces; species Streptomyces sp. XY431. Next base: position 30,181 of record NZ_LGDO01000267.1, on the reverse strand, counting down.
GCGGAGGTGGGCCTGGCGGGCGTGGTGGTGCTGCCGCTCCAGCCGCCAGGCGCAGAGGTGACACGCCGCGAGTGTGACGGTCTCGCCTTCGACGGTGAGTGTGCCCAACTCGGCGACTAGGGTGACTTCCTCGCACTTGAAGCAGAATCCGGTCGTCCAGGCGAAGCGGAGTCGGAACTCGGCGGGCGGGTTCCGGTTACGTCGGGGCTTCACGTTCTGTCGCTCCAGCTCGACCGATGTACGGGGACGTGGCGGAGGTGACGTCGCGGCGGTGGATCTCGCGCTCGATGACGAAGGCGACCTCGGGCCACGGCAGGGCCATCGGTGAGGTGAGGCTCCAGAATCCGTGGCTTGCCCGGACCAGGGCGCTGACTCCGAGCGGTGCGGCGTCGGCGGGGACGGCAGAAAGGATTCGGCGGAGTACACCGCCGGCCCCTCGGGCCGCAGGGGTGATGCCGTTACCGACCAGCAGCGTCGCGGTTCGAACGGCGTCGAGCACGTCGGTAGCCACACCGGACGTCGCGAAGCGGCCGAAGGCCAGCTCCCACCATGGGCGGCGGGTGCGGGCCCAGACCAGGCGCTCAAGGCCGGAGCCCAGGTCCACCGCCATGCAGCTGGGATCCGCAGCGTTCCAGAGCAGGACGATGTCACCGATGGGAAGGTCCAGGTGCCGGAAGTGCACCGTGAGGCCGCAGACTTCGCGGCGTTGCCAGACGGCGTTGCGGCCATGGATGGTGAGGTGTCTGGCGTGGAGGCCGATGCCGGACAGCAGTGTGAGCCAGTGGTCGAAGATCCCGGTGAACTCGGCTGTCCGAGTGACGGGTTCGATGCGCGAGACGTTGACGAACGAGGTGAGGAACCCCTCCCTCAGGGCGCCGACGTGGTCCCGCTCGCCGGTCAGTCGGACGACCGGCTGGGGCAAGTAGCCCCGGCGGAAGACGTATGGCTTGCCGTCCTTGAGGAGGGGGTCGACTGCCTGGACAGCGGAGATCGTCAACTCGGTGTCCCGGCCCCACCGCATGGGCAGCGGTCTCGCGCGGGCGACGCCTGCCGCACGGAAGCCGCTCTCCAACTGATTCAGCAGACCGGCCCACTGGAGCAGTCGACTGGCCGGCCGGTACGGCGTCCCCCAGTCGCGGTGGCGGATCTCGAAGCGGCCGTTGGCGTCGTGCTCGATCTCCCACTGCGTGCCGAGCCCGAGGCGGTCGCTCAGGAGATCGAGCGGCCTCGACGGTGGGTCCGCGGTCAGCACGGCCTGGTCGCCAGAGCTCGGAAGTGTCGCTCGGGGTCGAACCGGCTCAGCCCGATGTCCTGCACGGTCGGCGCGTCCAGTTCCAGGCACCGCTCGATCGCAGTGGCAAGCGCCAGGGCCGCGTCCTCGTCGTCGTGCTCAGGATCGACCCTGGCGATGGCTCCGGTGCTCTCGCACAGAGCCGCCTCCGCGCAGGTGCCGTTTCGCCAGCAGAGCGCGGCGACGGGCGTGCCGGCACGCAGGGACTCCCCGAACACGGCGGCGCCGGCCTCCACGTAGCTTCGCGAGCAGGTGTAGACGTAGACCGAGGCGTCGGAGAAGGCGGCCGTTTTGGCCGCCCCTCCGACTTCGCCGACCCAGCTGACGTGATCAGCCGCGAAGAGTGCCTGGTGACGTCGCACGTAGTCGTTGTCGAAGACCGGTCCGACGATGCGTATCCGCCGGCCGAGCAGTTGGGCCGCGCGTACCGCGAGGTGCGGCGCCTTCTCCTCGTCGATCCGGCCGAGCCAGACGAGGTCGCGGCCGGGCCGGGCGGGAGGTTCGGCTTCACCGAGCCCGAGGTGGACCGCGTGCTCCAGCACCGGCGTGTGGGCGGCGTACAGCCCTGCCATCTCGGGCGAGTAGCAGTACAGCCGGGAGCGCTTCGCGTCGAAGGCGTCGGCGGCGTGCCGGAAGACCGGCGAGTGCTGGAAGGTCGCGACGTCGCAGTCGAGATCGGCCCAGACCCGACGCCACCCGGGGAGCGATGGGTACTCGTGTCCGACCACGAGCAGGTCGTAGCCGGTGGAACGCAGGTCACGAGTTTGCCGGGTACCCGGCTGGAGGTCTTCGAGGCGGATCGGACGGGTGGTCCAGTCCGCTCCGAGGTCGGTCCTCCAGCCGGGGCCGAGGAGGTGTACGTCGGCGCCTGCGGCTCGGGCGCCTTCCGCCACTGCCCAGAGCCAGCGTTCGATCCCGCCGTAGCCGACGGGCGGGAAGGTGTAGCTGCTGGGGAAGTCGCAGATGCCGACTAACACTTATGCCTCCGTTGTTCCGTCCGCCGAGATCCGGCGGAATCCGAGGTAGGGCACCAGGGCCTCAGGCAGGACGATGGAGCCGTCCTGCTGCTGGCACTGTTCGAGAAGGGCGGCCAGGGTGCGGCCGATGGGCAGTCCGGAGCCGTTGAGGGTGGCGACGGGCTTGGTCTTGCCGTGCTCGTCACGGGTGCGGATGCCCGCGCGGCGGGCCTGGAAGGAGCCGCAGTCCGAGACGGAGGAGATTTCGCGGTAGGTCTGCTGGCTGGGCAGCCAGACCTCGATGTCGTAGGTGATCTGGGCGGAGAAGCCGAGGTCGCCGGCGGCGAGCTGGACGACCCGGTAGGCCAGTCCCAGCTCCTTGAGGCAGGCTTCGGCGTGGCTGAGCATCTTCTCCAGCTGAGCCTGGGAGTCCTCGGGGTCGCAGATGCGGACCATCTCGACCTTGGAGAACTGGTGCTGGCGCAGGATGCCGCGGGTGTCCCGGCCGTAGGAGCCGGCCTCCGAGCGGAAGCACGGAGTGTGCGCGGTGAGGGCCAGGGGGAGTTCGGCGGGCGGGATGATCTCGTCGGCGTAGAGGTTGGTGAGCGGGACCTCGGCGGTCGGGATCAGGAAGAGCTCGCGGTCCCCCATGCCGGTGGCGAAGAGGTCCTCCTCGAACTTCGGGAGCTGGCCGGTGCCGGTCATGGTCTGCCGGGTGACGAGGTACGGGACGGCGTGCTCGACGTAGCCGTGCCGCTTGGTGTGCAGGTCCAGGAAGAGCGTCGCCAGGGCACGCTCGATGGCGGCGCCGGCACCGCGCGAGACGCTGAACCGGGAACCGGAGAGCTTGCTGGCACGGGCGAAGTCGAGGATGCCGAGGGCCTCGCCGAGGTCCACATGGTCCTTCGGTTCGAAGGAGAAGGACGGCGGCGCGCCGACGCGACGGATCTCGACGGCGTGCTCGTCCGAGTCGCCCTCGGGGGTGCTGTCGAGCGGCAGGTTGGGAATGGTCAGCAGGAAGTCGCGCAACTCCTGCTGCACTTGCTCCTGCTCCGTCTCGGCCGACCGGATCTCTTCCTTGAGCTCGCGGGCTCGGTCCTTCAACGTCTCGGTGTCGCCGCCCTGGCGAGCCGCCTGCTGGACCCCCTGGGCTACCCGCTTCGACTCGGCCCGCAGCTCGTCCACACGAGTGATGAGCTGGGATCGGCTGGACTGAAGAGACTCCAACGCAGAGAGATCCAGGGTGTAGCCGCGGCGGGCGAGGCGGCGGACCGCCTCGGAGCCCATCTCGATGAGGGCGCGGGGATCATGCATGGGAGTTCGTCTCCTCCAGCTGGACAGGTGGTCCATCGAAGGTAGCAAGCGTGCGCTGGTCTTCTGGCCGCGATGACCATCCGCCCGCAGTGGCGGTCTCCTGTTCCTCCGCATTCAGGATTTCGAGCAGGGCCGTGATCAGGTCTTCGAGTTCGCCGTCCTCGATCCTGACCAGGTACAGGCAGGGCACCTCGTCGAAGAAGATCGGCATGGCCCGCCCGGGGGCGTCGCGCGAGGTCGGTCTGTGCCACCGCAGCACGGAGGCCAGCAGGCCATGCGCGACGACAGCCCGAGGCGACGGCAACTGGAGTGCGCTCCGGAGGCCGGCAAGCATTCTGCAGACGGCTTCGCGTTGGGACTCGGCGGCCCCGGGCGGGTTCTCCCATGGTCCGGCGGAGACGAGCCAGCGCGCGTACTCAGTGAAGAGGCCGCCTTCGAACTGCCCGTAGTCGACTTCGTTCAGGGCGGGCTCGACCCTGACGGGCTGATCGGCATCGCCCATCAGCAGGCGTGCCGTCTCACCCGTCCGGGCGAACGCCGAGGTGAGCCAGATCTTCGGTTGAACGGCAGTGATCACGCCGCTACCGGTCCGGCAGGCGACGCGTCCTGCCGGATCCAGCGGAAGATCGACAGTCGGGTCGCCGTTGACCCGGCGAGCCGCGCTGTACTGGGTACTGGAATGGCGGAGGAGGTAGGTGGTCACGTCTGGCCGTCCTTCTCCGGCACCGCAGTGAGATCGAGGTCGCCGGCCAGCCCCGCGATCACCCGCTCCATCACGGAGACGCGGTGGTCCCCCATCTCGCGGTAGTAGAGGAGCCCGTCCACGCAAAGTGCGAGGCTCCAGTGGCGTAGCCGCCGAGGATCGAGGCCGGCGGTGGTGACGGCGATCTCGAAGCGGTCCCGTGTGTCCGTGCCCAGGTTGTAGTAGACGGTCCAGAACGCCCAGTCGAAGACCTCGTCGCCGACCATCGGCAGGGGGTCCGCCAGGACCGGGTTCCGGCGGTCGTCGAAGAGGACGTTCTCGCGGTAGACGTCCGCGTGGAGGACCGACGCCCGTGCCGCGTCCGGGTGCAGTCCGGTGACCAAGTGCTCGCCGAGCCTCGCCCAGTCGACCTCCAAGTGGGGGCGTTGTTCCGCCAGACGTCGGTGCACTCGTGGGACCAACTCGCATTCGAGGAAGTCGTGGAGGCTGGGAAGTGCTGCGGCGGCAGTGTTCGCGCCCCGGCCGAGGCGATGCAGTTGCCGCAGAGCGGTGGCCACCGCCTCGTACTCGTGCGTCTTCGGCCCGGCGGATCCGCCGGGTACGGCGGCCACCATCTCCAGGGCTGCGACGCCGAGGTCGTCAGCGTGCTCGAGCACCCTGACGGCCGGCCCGGTCGCCCAGATCCCCAGTGCGATCACCTCGTTGCGGTAGCGGCTGTGGTCGGGCCATGCCTTCAACAGGACCTCGCGCCCGGTGGTTCGCTCACGCGCCACCATCAACAGGGAGGCGTGGCCGGCGTCGTGGTAGCTGTCGGGGGTCAACTGCCAGCGGCGTGCGGCTTCGTTGAAGACCTCAGGGGCGCGGGCCAGCCACCCGTGCACCCCCGGACCGTAGTGCTCCCGGAGCCGCCGCCAAGCGCTGCGCGGGGGCAGGAGCGTGGGCGATTCGGTGGGCATCAGCTGAGCCGGACGCCGCGGTGGACCAGCTCTGCGGTGAGCTCCGGGAAGCCCCCGAGGGCCAGGGCGACCTGGGCCTGTACCTTCTCGATCTCCGGGTCCTCGGCCGCGAGCCGGACCAGGACCTTCCAGGGCTGGTCGAGTCGCTGGCCGGTCGCGCTGACCAGGTGCACCTCGGCGTAGCTGCCGGTCTCGTCGTACAGGCGCTGGGCGAGGCGAGTGGCTGCGAGGTTGTAGAGCTTCCCGACGTGGTAGACGGGGTTCTTGCCGCTGGCCCCTTCCAGGTTCATCGGGCGGAGCGGCGTGATGAGACCGTTGACCCGGTTGCCGCGGCCGACGACGCCCTCGTCGCCCGACTCGATGGAGCTGCCGGTGTAGGTCAGGTAGAGCTCGTCCTTCTCGGGGACGTCACGGGCGTTGAGGAGGAAGGTGATCTCGACACCGGGGAGGTGCTGCTCGGCGAACCGGGCGCACTCGGCCAGGACCTCCTCCTTGTTGGCGAGGTACGAGGCCCGGTCGGGCACGTGCTCGGACTTCTGCGGGACGCACAGGATGGCCTCGGCCTTGGCGCCGTCGAAGTGCCCCATCAGCTTCACGTCGGATCCGCACCAGGGGTTCGCCCGGCTGAACTCGCTGACTCCGGACAGGTGGTTGACGAGCGCGTGGGAGAACTGCTCGAACGGGGCCATCGGGGCCCAGCCGGTGCCGAGCGAGGTGTCGTTGGCGATCAGGGTGTGGCGCTCGCGCAGGTCGTCCACCGAGCGGGGCGCGAACCAGCGCGACCGGTCGGTGCCGCTCTCGTCGGTGACCACCGCGCCGGGGCTGGGGTTGCTGGTGATGTTGAAGACCAGGTCGAGGTGGCCGGCGAGCTCGGGCAGCCGGTCGTGGAAGAAGGCCAGGACGGCCTGCTCGACCAACTCCCGCACCGGGATGTCCTCGCCGCCGCAGGCGTACGCGGCCCGGCCGTTGACCAGGACCTTCACCGGAGCCGTCATCCGGCCGGCGCCGTAGCGGACCTCGCAGGAGCCGCCGAGCAGGGCGAGCTTGTCGAAGTTGTGGTGGAGCACGGCGCCGAAGCGGTCGAGCGTGTAGCGGCTGTACGCGCGGGAGAGCTCCTCGGCCAGGTGGTCGGCGAGGGTGTCGGGGTGGCCGAGTCCCTTGCGTTCCAGCAGGACAAGGTCGGTGGGGAGCGGACGCCCGGTCTCGATGGTGATGCTGCTGTGCTCCACGGTCGTGCTGACTCGCTGCATGGCGATCTCCTCTTCCGTCGGTCCGGCTACGGCGGCAGCCCGCGGGGGCGTTCGGCGCGTAGTTGTGCCGAACACCTGCACGTCAGGCTCGTAGCGGTGTGTAATGGGCGCTTAGCGCTCGGAAACATTCAGCCCTGCCGGGGAACCGCTCGACCAGTACCGGCATTCGGACAGCGACCGCTGTCCACAAGAGACGCCCTGGGGGATCAAGTGCCGCGACCACTCAAGCCTCTGGACCCCACCCGGTCTGCGGCCCACTGGTTCGGCGCGGAACTTCAGTACTGGCGGAAGCTCAGGGGGCTGAGCCAGGACAGGCTCGGGCAGTTGGTCCACCTGAGTGGGGACCTGATCAGCAAGATCGAGCGGGCGGAACGGCCCTGCAAGCTCCACCACGCCCAGGCGTTAGACGCGGTCTTGGACACCGGCGGAGTGCTCGCGCGAAGCGTCGTGCTGGCCGCGGCTGAATTGGACAACCGCTCAGAGGTAATGGACAAACGGCGCAACGGGCCCGCCAAGCCTCCCCGAAGGGAGGTGCTCGGGGGCACGCTGGAAATGCCACCGCCAGCCCCCGAGTGGAATGAGTCCGACCCCGTGGAACGACGCAGCTTCCTTGCCGTGACGAGTGCAGCTCTCGCCGCCGGCCCTCTGGCCCAGCTCCTGACCTCCAACCCAGCCGCCGCGGTACCCACAGTGGTCCGGCCTGCCGACGTCGAGCAGATCCGCACCGCAGCGACCACACTGCGCAGCTGGGACAACCTCTACGGCGGCGCCGGCGTCGTCCGTGACACGGCGCTCGCCCAACTGCGCTGGGCAGCTGGTCTCCTGAAGAGTCGATGCCCCGCTCCGTTGCGGGCTGAACTGTTCGGAGCTGTCAGCCGCCTGGCGACCGTGGTCGGCGCCTCGGCCTTCGACGCCTTCGCCCACGAAGACGCCCGCCGGCTCTTTGCCTTCGCCACCTCGTGCGCCGAGGAAGTGGACAACTGGCCGCTACGCGCCATCTCCTACAACCTCCGCTCCCGCCAGGCCATCTGGTGTGGGGACCCCGACGCCGGTCTCACCTTCGCCGAGCTCGGCCTGGCCCGCGCCGACCGCCTCTCCCCCGCGGAGCAGTCCATGCTCCACAACGCTCGTGCGCGGGCCCTGGCGAAGATGGGGCGTGCCCAGCAGACCCTGGCCGCGATCGGCGCGTCCGACGACTCGTTCGCCTCGATCGCCCCGGCCGCTGAAGGGCCGTGGATGGCGTATTACGACGGCGCCCAGCACCACGGCGACACCGGCCACGCCCTGTTCGACCTCGCCCTCGCCGGCCATCCGCCGCAGGAAGCCCTCCGGCGACTCCAGGCAGCGGTCGACGGCCACGGCGACGGATTCGCCAGATCCCGCGCGTTCTCCCGAACCAAGCTCGCCACGCTCCAGATGGCTGCCGGTGACCCTGAGCAGGCGTTGGCCGAGGGCCGGAGTGCCCTCGCGGAGGTCAGCGACCTCCGCTCGCTGCGTGCCAACCACGAGCTGGCTGAACTCGGCCGGGTCGCCCATCGCCACCGCAACCTCGGCGACATCCGGGACCTGCGGGAACAGATCGCCGCTACGGTGGCAGCGTGAGCAACATCGAGGACTCCCACTCCCTACTGCTCAAGGCGTGCGCGACGGTGGGCCTGTCCGCAGCGGGAGCCGAACCGATCCGGATCGGGGAGAACGCGCTGTGGCGATTGCCGCTGGGGATCGTGGCTCGCATCAGCCGCCCCGGGCAGTCGGCTGCCGCCGGGCGCGAACTGGCGGTCGCACGCTGGCTGCGCGACTGCGGGGTTCCTGCGGTTCGCCCGCTCGAGCACCTGCGGGAACCAGTGGAGGTAGACAACAACCCCGTGACCTTCTGGCACGAGCTGCCCCAGCACCGGCCAGGAACCGCTGCCGACATCGCGCCGCTCCTGCGGCGGGTCCACGAGCTCGCCATTCCTGACTTCCCGTTGGGCCGGCTCGACCCGTTCGTTCGGCTGGCCGCCAGGATCGACGGGGCCGCCACCCTCGACGACACACAGCGGCAGTGGCTGCGGGACCGCTTGGCAGAGCTCCAAGCAGCGTGGCTGAGCCTCCCGCCAGGCCTGCCTGCGAGCGTCATTCACGGCGATGCATGGGGCGGCAACGTGGCCGTCACACCGACCACCACCTACCTGCTCGACTTCGAACGAACCTCCCTCGGGCCTCCCGAGTGGGACCTCACCGCTACCGCGGTCGGCTACGGCACCTTCGGCACCGTTTCGGACAGCGAGTACACCGCCTTCTGCGAGGCGTACGGCGCCGACGTGATGACCTGGGACGGCTACCCGGTGCTGCGGAGTATCCGTGAGCTCCGGGTCACCTGCTTCGCGCTCCAACACGCGGCAGCTGATCCGGCTCGACACCGGGCGGAAGCTCATTACCGTCTCTCCTGCCTGCAAGGGCAGAACGGTCCACGCCCGTGGGGTTGGACAGCTGTCAGCTGAGATGTCGATGAGAGAGACGAGCTCGGCCGCTATGCCTGCACCCGTGGACTGCGGAGGTGGGGGCTGCCTCGGAGTCGACCGGGTGCGAGCTCGGCGATGCGACTTGCCCGCCGGACGGGACCGCTTACCTCAGCGGCTTTCCCGGAGTCGACATCGTCTGCGACCGCCACTGGGTTGGCGACTACCCTTCGCGACTTCCGCAGCCCCTGATCGACGCGAGCGCGGGACGCCGACTGGCCGTGCACTGGGCCGTTGGCGTAAGCGCTGGCGTCAAAGGCACGAAAATGCCCTCGAAGCGATCCGCTTCGAGGGCATTATGCCTGGTCAGGCTATGTGGCCAGGGCCGGGGTCGAACCGGCGACCTTCCGCTTTTCAGGCGGACGCTCGTACCAACTGAGCTACCTGGCCGTACTGCACCGTCTCTTGCGAGACGAGCGATCCCGACGGGACTTGAACCCGCGACCTCCACCTTGACAGGGTGGCGAGCTAACCAACTGCTCCACGGGACCTAAAGGTGGCGAACCACCCAGGTCTTACTGGGTCTTGCTTCACTGCACTGTACTACGGTACTGCGTGCCCCCAACGGGATTCGAACCCGTGCTACCGCCTTGAAAGGGCGGCGTCCTGGGCCACTAGACGATGAGGGCTTGCGGCCTGTCCCGCCGTTTCCGGCGTTCGGGGACGTCGAGAAGCATATGGGATGTCGGGCCGATCGCCAAAACGGGTTTCGGCCAGGTGGGCGGGCGGGTCGTCCGGGCGGGTTCCGGGCGGGCCGGCGGGGCTGGCTCCGGGGGTGGGGCTTCAGGACCAGCCGAGCTCGTCGAGCTCGTGGTCGTCGAAGCCGAAGTGGTGGGCGACCTCGTGGATCACCGTGGTGCGGACCTCCTCGACGACCTGCTCGCGGTCCTCGCACAGGCGCAGGGTCGGACCCCGGTAGACGGTGATCCGGTCGGGGAGGACGCCCGCGTACCACTCGCCGCGCTCGGTGAGCGGGGTGCCCTCGTAGAGGCCGAGGAGTTCCGGGTCGGCCGGGTCGGGCTCGTCCTCGACGAAGACGGCGACGTTGTCCATCATCGCGGCGAGCTTCGGCGGGATCAGGTCGAGCGCATCCGCGACCAGTACCTCGAACTCTTCCGGGGTCATCTCCACCGGATCATTGTCGGGTCTGCGGTGACGGTGTGCCAGGCGGTCGGCGCCGCTCTTCGCCGGTGTTTGATGGGGCCGTGGCGACTTCGGAGGACTTGGTGGCGGACGGTGCCGCGCCCGGCCCGGCGGCGCGGCGGCGCCCGCCGGTGCTCCGCGGGCAGGGGCCGGCGGTGGCGGTGGTCGCGGCCGGCGGGGCCCTGGGGGCGCTGGCCAGGTACGGGGCGGGGCTGCTGTGGCCGACCGGCCCGTCGGCCTTCCCGTGGACGACCCTGCTGGTGAACGTGGTGGGGTGCGCCGTGATCGGGGTCTTCCTGGTGGTGATCACCGAGGGGCGTCCGGCCCACCCGCTGCTGCGGCCGTTCTTCGGGACCGGTGTGCTGGGCGGGTTCACGACCTTCTCGACGTACGCGGTGGACTTCCGCCGGCTGGTGGCGGAGGGGCGGCCCGGCCCGGCCACGGGGTACCTGGCGCTGACGCTGCTGGCGGCGCTGGCGGCGGTCTGGGCGGCCGCCGCGGTGACGCGCGGGCTGCTGCGGCGGACCGGGGTGCGGGCATGACGGCCGGGGCTACTGCCGGGGCGGCTCGGGAGGGCGCCCGGCTGGGCGGTCCGGCGCTGCGGCTGACCGTGCTGGTCGGTGAGAACGACCGCCGGCACCACCGCCCGCTGTACAGCGAGATCGTGCACCGGGCGCGGGCCGCCGGGCTGGCCGGGGCGAGCGTGTTCCGGGGGATCGAGGGCTTCGGCGCGTCCTCGCTGGTGCACACGGCGCGGCTGCTGTCGCTGAGTGAGGACCTGCCGGTGGCGGTGGTGATCGTGGACACCGAGGAGCGGGTGCGGGCCTTCCTGCCCGAGCTGGAAGGGCTGCGGCCGGCGGGGCTGGTGACCCTGGAGCGGTGCGAGGTGCTCCGGTACGCGGGGCCCGACGGCGCCGGCGGGCCCGTTGCCGACGGGCCCGGCCCGGGGGAGGGCGGGGCGTGAACTGGCTGCTGGTGGTGCTCGGCGCGACGGTCGGCGCGCCGCTGCGGTACCTGACCGACCGGGCCGTGCAGTCCCGGCACGATTCGGTCTTCCCCTGGGGGACCTTTGCCGTGAACGTGGCCGGCTGCCTGGTCCTCGGGCTGGTGACCGGGGCGGTGGCGGCCGGTGCCGCCTCCTCGCAGGTCCAACTGCTGCTGGGGACGGGGCTGTGCGGCGCGCTGACCACGTACTCGACGTTCTCGTACGAGACGCTGCGGCTGGTCGAGGGCGGGGCGGGGCGGTACGCCCTGGCGAACGTCCTGGGCAGCGTCGCGGCGGGCCTGGGGGCGGTGTACGCGGGAGCCGGGCTGGCCGGGGCCCTCTGGGGCTGAACCGGCTCGGTGCCCCGCCCCCGCCTCCGCCCCGCCCCCGCCCCCGCCCCCGTCCCCGTCCGCCGGTCCGCCGTCGAACGCCCGAGCGGTCGAACCCCCGGGCGAACGGGGCCCGCCCGGCGCTCGTTCGAGTGCTCCCGGTGCGTCCACCCGTGTCCGTGCGCCGGGGGCGCGCGTTGGGCACCCGCAAGGGTGGCCGTGCGCGCGTGGTGGGCGGCCCGGGCGGGGCGGGAGAGGGAGCTCGGTGGCGGCGATGCGTGCGATGCGTGCGGTGGCGGAGCGGGAGACGGCGGTGGACCGAGGCGGACCGGTGCGGACCGGAGTGGTCCGGGCGGTGGCGGCCCTGGCGGTGGCCGGGCTGGGGCTGACCGGGTGCATGTCGGTCGGGCCGGGCGCGGACGAGAAGCACCGGACGGTGCCGGTCGGCCAGGCCGGGACGCCGACCAGGCCGGGGCCGACCGCCTCGGCCTCGCCCAGCGGCGGCGGACACCAGGGCGGCGCGGTCGGGCGGTCGGAGCGGACGGGGGGCGCGCAGGCCCAGAACGCCTCGGCCGGCGGCATGAACGCGGCCCCCGGGGAGCCGGCCGTCGGCGCGAACGGCGCGGCGGGCGCCGGGGGCGGGAACGGCGCGGGCGGCGTCAACGGCGCGCCCGCCGTCGCGGAACCCGTACCGGCGGCGGCCCCCGGTGAGCCCGCGCCCGGCGCGAGCGGCACCGCCGGGGGCGCGAGCGCCAGCCCCGCACCTCGTCCGGGCGGCACCGCCGCCGCGGGAGGGGCGGCCGGGGGCACGGCGGGCACGGGCGCCGCCGCCGGCGGCACCGGCCACCCCACGGGCGGCACGGGGGCCACCACGGGCACCGGCGGAGCCACGGCTTCCGCCCCGGCGGCCAGCCCGTCCGGCCACCCGACCTCGCCGGAGCCCGGCCACACCACACCCGCGCCGACCGCCACCCCGGCCCCGGAGCCGACGGTCGCCCCCAGTACCACGGCGGCTCCCAGTGCCGGACCGGTCGCCCACTGAAGGGACTTGAATCACAGCCTGGCCTCGGCATTTGCCTCCGATCCCCAGGCTCGTCTATGGTGGTAGATCGTTCGTTTGATTCATTTGTCTGGCGCCCTACACCCATCTGGCGCCCTTGGCGCGTTCCGGCGATCCGTGGCTGACCGCATAGAGGCGGTTGTGAAACAGAACCCCGGACTTTGGCGCGTGCCACTTCCGGAAGGTTTTGCATGTCTCTCGTTGACGACGCCCGCTTCGCCATGCCCGCGAGCGAGTCCGCCGCCGATGTCACCACCACCGCCCCCGAGGCCGACGCCGAGCTGATCGCCGCCGTCGACGCCGTCGAGGACACCACCGCCGAGGTCGTCGAGGACGACGCCGCCGAGGCCGACGACACCACCGACGCCACCGAGGGCGAGGACGAGGCCGCCGAGGCCGAGCCGACCCTCACCTTCGGCGACCTGGGCCTGCCGGACGACATCGTCCGCGCCCTCGCCAAGCGCGGCGTCACCACCCCGTTCCCGATCCAGGCCGCGACCATCCCGGACGCCCTGGCCGGCAAGGACGTGCTGGGCCGCGGCCGCACCGGCTCCGGCAAGACCCTCAGCTTCGGCCTGCCGCTGCTGACCCGCCTCGCCGCCGGCGAGCGCACCCGCGCCAAGTCGCCGCGCGGTCTGATCCTCGTCCCGACCCGCGAGCTGGCCATGCAGGTCGCCGACGCCCTGGAGCCCTTCGGCTCGGTGCTCGGCCTGCGCCTCAAGGTCGTCTGCGGCGGTACCTCGATGTCGAACCAGATCTACGCGCTGGAGCGCGGCGTCGACGTCCTGGTGGCCACCCCCGGCCGTCTGCGTGACCTGATCAACCGCGGTTCCGCCAAGCTCGACGACGTCCAGGTCGCCGTGCTCGACGAGGCCGACCAGATGGCCGACATGGGCTTCCTGCCCGAGGTCACCGAGATCCTCGACCAGGTCCCGGCCGGCGGCCAGCGCCTGCTGTTCTCCGCCACCCTGGAGAACGAGATCGACACCCTGGTCAAGCGCTACCTGAACAACCCGGTCACCCACGAGGTCGACCCGTCGGCCGGCGCCGTGACCACCATGACCCACCACATCCTCGTGGTGAAGCCCAAGGACAAGGCGCCGATCACCAACGCGATCGCCGCCCGCAAGGGCCGCACGATCATCTTCGTCCGCACCCAGATGGGCGCCGACCGCGTCGCCGAGCAGCTGCTCGAGGCCGGTGTGAAGGCCGACGCGCTGCACGGCGGCATGACCCAGGGCGCCCGCACCCGGGTGCTCGGCGACTTCAAGGACGGCTACGTCAACGTCGTCGTCGCGACCGACGTCGCCGCGCGCGGCATCCACGTCGACGGCATCGACCTGGTGCTGAACGTCGACCCGGCCGGCGACCACAAGGACTACCTGCACCGCTCCGGCCGCACCGCCCGGGCCGGCCGTTCCGGCACCGTCGTCACCCTGGTGCTGCCGCACCAGCGCCGCGGCGTCTTCCGCCTGATGGAGGACGCGGGCGTCGACGCCGGCCGCCACATCCTCGACCACGCCTTCGACGCCGAGGTGGCCCGGATCACCGGTGCCCGCTCGCTGGTCGAGGTCCAGGCCGAGAGCGCGGCGAACATCGCCGGCGCCGCCGAGCGCGAGATCGCCGACATGACCCGTCAGCTGGAGCGCGCGCAGCGCCGCGCCACCGAGCTGCGCGAGGAGGCCGACCGGCTGGCCTCGCGGGCCGCGCGTGAGCGGGCCGAGCTGGGCATCGTGGACGAGGCCCCGGCCGCCGAGGGCGAGGAGACCGCTGCCGCGACCGTGACCGAGCCGGCGGCCGCCGCCGAGCCGACCGAGGAGCGCACCCCGGCGTACCGCGAGGCGCGCACCGAGCGCCCGTCGTTCAACCGCGACCGTGACCGCGGCGAGCGCGGCGGTTCCGGCCGTGACCGTGACGACCGCGGTGGCCGTTCCTTCGGCGACCGTGACCGCGGCGAGCGCGGTGGCTTCAACCGTGACCGTGACGACCGCGGTGGCCGTTCCTTCGGCGACCGTGACCGTGGCCAGGGTGGCGGCTTCAACCGTGACCGTGACGACCGTGGTGGCCGTTCCTTCGGTGACCGTGACCGCGGTCAGGGCGGCGGCTTCAACCGCGGCGGCGGCTTCAACCGTGACGACCGTCCGGCCCGTTCCTTCGGTGACCGTGACCGTGGCCAGGGTGGCGGCTTCAACCGTGACCGTGACGACCGTGGCGGCCGTTCCTTCGGCGACCGTGACCGCGGTCAGGGTGGCGGCTTCAACCGTGACCGCGGCGACGACCGCGGCGGCCGCTCCTTCGGCGACCGTCCGGCCCGTTCCTTCGGCGACCGTCCGGCCTTCGGCCGTGACCGCGACGAGCGTGGCGGCAGCAACAACCGTCCGTTCGCCCGCCGCGACGACCACCGCTCCGGTGGCCGTCCGCAGTCCGGCGGCGGCTTCAACCGTGACCGCGGCGACGAGCGCGGTGGCCGCTCCTCCGGTGGCTACAACGCCGGCTTCAACCGCGACGACCGCAAGCCGCGCTGGAAGAACTGACGCCGGCCTGCGCTGACCCGCGCACCGCACAGCACCACGGCCACGGGCCCGCTCCGCATCGTCGGAGCGGGCCCGTGGCCGTTCGGCGTTCCCGTGCGTCGGAGTCCCCGCGACCGTTGTTCTACTGCTGAGAATAACCAGTGGCGCGGTGCGTGCCCCGTCGCCTACGGTCGGTCGCATGAGCAGCAGACTGCGTGATGTGGCGGCGGTGAACGAGGGCATCGCCGAGCGGGGGAGCTACCGCGCGTCCGGGGGCGAACCCGTGGATCTGGCCGAGCGCCTGGCGGCGGCCAGGGCCGGGACGGTGTCGTACGACCCGGCCGGTCTCGACGCACTGGTCGCGGCCGGCGGCCCGGGGCCGACGGCGGGGTCCGGCACCGTCGAGGTCACGGCCGAGGGCAGCGTCCAGGCGGCCCGCCGGTTGTTCGAGGCGGGGGCGGGGCCGGTCGGGGTGCTGAACTTCGCGTCCGCGCGGAACCCCGGCGGCGGCTATCTGCGCGGAGCCCGGGCCCAGGAGGAGGACCTCTGCCGCAGCGCCCTCCTCTACACCTGCCTGGTGGAGGCGCCGGACTACTACGAGGCGCACCGCGCCTCCGGCGACCTCCGGTACAGCCACCGGGTGATCGTCTCGCCCGGGGTGCCGGTGGTCCGGGGCGAGGACGGCGGGCTGCTGGCGCGGCCGTACCCGGTGACCTTCCTGACCTCGCCCGCGCCCAACGCCGGCCAGCTCGCCCTGCGGGCCGAGGGCGCCGGGGTGGACGTCCGGGGCGTGCTCGCCGAGCGGGCCGAGCGGGTGCTCGCGGCGGCGGCCCGGCACGGGATCCGCGCGCTGGTGCTGGGGGCGTGGGGCTGCGGGGTGTTCCGCAACGACCCGGCCGAGGTCGCGGAGGCTTTCGAGCTGGCGCTGGCCCGGTACGGGGCGGCCTTCGACCGGGTGGTCTTCGCGGTCTGGGACCGGACGCCGGTCTCGCCGAACCGGGCCGCGTTCGAGGCCCGGTTCGGCGGCGGGGGAGAGGGGTGAGGGCGGTGCCGCTCAGCCCTTCCGGGTGACAAGCACCGTGGTGGCGGCCGAGGCGGCGGTGACCACCCCGGTGACGGCGAGGACGGCGGGCCAGGCGCCGATCCTCTTCGCCAGCGGGTGCGAGCCGCCGAAGGCCACCACGTAGAGCCCGGTCAGGGCGGCCGCGGCGGGCGCGCCCGAGCGGCGGTGCCACTGTGCGGCGGCGCCCGCGCCGGCCACGGCCAGGACGGCGCCGCCGAGCTGCCGCTTGCCGCTCCACCGGGCGACGCCGTAGCCGCCGACCAGACCGCCCGCCGCCGTCAGCGCGGCGGGTGCGGTGGCCGTGAGTGCGTTCGGGATCCTCGCCATCGTCGGTTCCACTCCTCGACTCCAGGCGGATCCGGTGCGGATCCGCGGCGGATTCCTCGGAACTCCGGGGCGCCCGGCCCCGGACTCCCCGGAGCTCCGACCCTAACCCGGCACCCCCCGGCGGCCCGCCGGTCGGTCGCCGGGAGCCCCGATCGGGCCGCCGGCCCCGCTACCGCACCGCCTGCTCGAAGGGGAGCGCGGGCGCGGCCGCCGCCAGCCGGGCCGCCGCCTCGGCCGGCTCCAGCACCCGCTCCAGCCGCAGGTCACCGGGCACCTGCTCGACGAACCGCCCGGCGGCCCAGCTCCGTTCGTAGGGCTGCGGGTCCAGGACGAGCGTCCGCACGCCGTCCACCACCGGGATGTCCTCCGGCATGCCCTCGTTCCAGATCCATCCGCCGTCCGGCGCCACCAGGTTGAACGCGCCCGTCGCGATGAACCGGCGACCGTCCAGCCCCCGGGTGCGGCTGAGCGCGACCACCTCGGGGTCCGGCCGGGTGCCCGGCAGGTGGCCGCCGCCGACCAGGACCTCGATCAGCAGAGTGTGCAGCTGGAAGTTGTCGGTCAGGCCGTCCATCCGGAGCAGGTAGCCGGTGCCGCTCGCGCGGTGCAGGACGAGCAGCGGTTCGTCGTCGAGGGTGGCGGCCAGGTACCGCAGGCCCTTGAGGTCGTGCCGGTCGGACCGCTCGCGGTACCGGTCGATCAGCTCGGTGAGGACGCCGCCCACGCCGGAGTCGCGGGCCGATCGCCGTACGGCGGCGTGCGTGCAGAGCGCGAACGCGGCCTGCTGCCACAGCTGGAGCGTCCACCAGCCGGCCACGGCCCGGTGGGCGTGCCACCCGTCCGTCCGCCCGGGCTCGGTGATCCGCGCACGGGCACGGCCGGGGTCCTCCCGGTCCGGATCCGGCAGAGCCTCCTCGTCCCCGTCCGCGCTTCTCCCCGAGCGTCGGTCCGCGTCCGCCCCGGTCTCCGCCCACCGCTCGATCAGCAGCAGGGCGCCGCTCAGGGCCTCGCGCAGCCCGGCGAGGACGCCGTCGGCGCAGGCCACCGGGTCGGCTCCGCGCTCCACACAGGCGCCGACCATCATTGCCAGGTGGGCCCGGGGGAACAGCGGGGTGCCCGGGAGCAGCGCGGCCAGCCGGGGGCCGACGGCCGCCGATTCCGCCTCCCCGGCGGGGCCGAGCAGCCCGCCCAGCCGGCGCAGTGCCGCGTCGAAGCGCTCACCACCGCCGTCCGGATCCTCCGTCAGGCCGGTCACGGCGGCCTCCAGGGCGGCCACCGCCCCGAGGAGAGCGGACTGCTGACTGTCCGACGGCCCGGTGGGGCGGCCGTCCTGCGGCGCGGAATGAGGGTCGAACACCATTCGCGGCAGCATAGGCGCCCGGTGTCCCCCGGCCTCGCCCGGGTCACCGCTGCCCTGGTCGGCCCCGCCTCGCCCCCGTCCCCGTCCACCGGTGGCCGGACGGCGTCCGGCCGGTGTCGGCCGGGCGGCGGATCGCCGATCGACTGGCGGAAACCCCGGCGGGAACGGGCCGTCGTCCCCCATACTCGCGCGGGTGATCGCGACCAGTACCTCCGCCGCCGGTGGAGCCCCTGCCCCCGCCCCCGTTCTCCTCGACGCCACCGCCGAGCCCTCGCTCCGGGCGGCGCCGCTGGAGCTCTTCCTCGATCTCGTCTTCGTCTTCACGGTCACCCAGCTGACCGGCAGTCTGGCCCACCACCTCACCCCGGGCGGCTTCACCCAGGTGCTGGTGATGCTGGCGGTGATCTGGTGGATGTACGACGCCTTCATCTGGCTGACCAACGCCATGCCGCCGAGCACCCACGGCCGGCGCTGCCTGCTGATGCTCGCGATGGCCGGCTTCCTGGTGATCTCGCTCTCCGTGCCGCACGCCTTCGAGGGCAGCGGCGTCGCCTTCGGCTGGGCGTACCTGCTGGTGGTGGCCGTGCACACGGGCATGTTCGCGATGTCGGGGGTGGCGCTGGGCCCGGTGCTCCGGATGGGCGGGCTCAACCTGCTCAACACCGGGCTGGTGGTGGCCGGGGGCTACTTCACCGGTTCGGTCCAGCTGAGCTTCTGGGCGGCCGCCTTCGCCCTGCAGTTCGCGATACCGCGGCTGGTCGACCTGCCCAGCTTCCAACTGCGCGCGGACCACTTCGTCGAGCGGCACGGTCTGGTGGTGATCATCGCGTTCGGCGAGTCGGTGATCGCGATCGGCGTCGGCGCGGGCACCGCCGAGCTGAGCGCCCCCCTGGTCGGCGTCGCCCTGCTGAGCCTGGCCGTCTGCGTGGGGCTCTGGTGGGCGTACTTCGGGCACGACGACGACGCCCGCGCCGAGCACCACATGGCCGCGCTGCCCTCCGACCGGCGCAACCGGCTCGCCGTCAGTGTCTACAACCTGGGCCACTACGGGCTGCTGCTCGGGGTGCTGCTGTTCGCCGCCGGGGTGAAGTCGGCGGTCGCGCACCCGGGGGCGCCGATCACCGCCGCCCAGGCGGCCGCCCTGGCCGGCGGAGTGGCGGTCTTCCTGGTCGTCAACACCGCCGTCCGCCGCACCTTCGCCCTCGGACCCAACCTGCCGCGGCTGCTGGCCGCCGCCGCGGTCGCGGCCGGCACGCTGCTCGGCACCACGGTCTCGGCCCTGGCGGAGGTCGCCGCGGTGGTGCTGGCCCTGGCCGCGGCCTTCGGCTGGGAGCAGCTGACCTCGGCGCGGCGGGCCGCACTGTCGGTGCCCGGTGGGACACTCCACGGGTGACCGAGCACAAGATCACCGACGGCCGCTACCGGATCCGGAACGTCGCGACCGGCCTGCTGCTGGAGGTTCCCGGGGGCAGCCGCCGCAGCGGCGTCAAAGTCCTGCTCGCCCCCGAGGACGGCTCGGACGCCCAGCTGTGGTGGCTGACCGCCGTCCACCCGGGCGGCGCGCTGTTCCACCTCGAGAACGTCGCCGGCGGCAAGCGGCTGGACGTCACCGGGGCCGCGACCGACAACGGCGTGCCCGTCCAGCAGTGGTCCGCCAACGCCTTCGGCGCGCAGGAGTGGCTGGTCGAGCACCACCTCGACGCCCCCGGCACCTGCACCCTCACCAGCTTCATCAGCGGCAAGGCCCTCACCGCCCCGTCGGCCCCGTCCGACCCGGCCGGCCCGCCCGCCCCCGTCCACCAGTGGGAGGACACCGACTCCCCGACCCAGTGGTGGCGCCTGGAACGCCAGTAGGCCCCGGCCGGCCGCGTCGCCGCGTGCCGTCCGGGGCCGAAGGACACTCCCTACGCGGAGAGGTTGGCCCGGAGGGCGGCGAGGTCCTCGTCGGTGCTGCCGTGGGCGAGCAGGTAGGCGGGGACGGAGCCGTGGTGGTCCCGGATCCAGGCGAAGGAGGAGGCGAGCAGATCCTCCGAGATCGGGCGGGAGACCCGCTCGGCACCGGACTCGTCGATGTACGGGGCCGGGCCGTCCAGCAGGCCCAGGCCGGTGTTGGAGAGCATGTAGTCGGCGGTGATGTCGTCCTCGGAGGCGCCCAGCAGGGTCTGGACGATCGCGATGGTGAGACCGGTACGGTCCTTGCCGACGGCGCAGTGGACGACGGCCGGCAGAGCGCCCGGGGTGCCGAGCCGGCGGATCGCGGCGACCAGTGACGGGCCGGCCGTGGAGGCCATGAACGGGTACAGCTCCTCCTGGCCCGCCGGCCACGGCCGGTCGGTGTCCTCCCGGTCCGCGGGCAGGGTGGGAAGGCTGAGCGCCTCGTGGTCGAGGCCGTGCCGCAGGTCCGGCCAGACCTCCAGCTCGACCGGGCTGCGCAGGTCGATCACGGTGCGCAGGCCCAGCGCCTTCAGCCGCTGGGCGCCCTCCGGGGCGAGGGTGTGGAAGGAGCCGGAGCGGAACAGCACGCCCCGGCGGAGCGCACCGACGCCCCCGGCGTCGCGGAAGTTGCGCACTCCGGGGATGTCGATGAAGGAGGACGGCAGGTCGGCTTCACGGTCCGGCAGGTCGTCGGTCATGGCCCCACCGTAAGGTCGCGGACCGCGCCAGGGGAAGGAATCCCCCATTCCGCCGGACCCGCGACCGCCTGTGCCACCGACCGCCAGCGCCCGCCTGCCCGCGCCCGCCCGCGGCACCGACCGCCCGGGTCAGCGCCCGCCGGCGATGTCCAGGAAGGCGCCCGTGGTGTACGAGGAGGCCGGCGACAGCAGGAAGAGGATCGCCTCCGCGACCTCCTCCGGCTGCCCGCCGCGCTTCATCGGCAGGTTGGGCGCGACCCGGTCGACCCGCCCGGGCTCCCCGCCCAGCGCGTGGATGCCGGTGTGGATCAGGCCGGGGCGGACGGCGTTGACCCGGATGCCCTCGTCGGCGACCTCCAGGGCCAGCCCCCGGGTCATCGAGTCGACCGCCCCCTTCGCCGCCGCGTAGTCCACGTACTCGTTGGGCGCGCCCAGCCGGGAGGCCGCCGAGGAGACGTTGACGATCGCACCGCCCTGCCCGCCGTGCCGGGTGGACATCCGGCGGACGGCCTGCGCGGCGCACAGGAACGGGCCGGTGATGTTGGCGGCCCAGATCCGGTTGAGCCGCTCCTCGTCGATGTCCTCCAGTCGGCCCTGCTGCTCCAGCGTCCCGGCGTTGTTCACCAGCCCGGTGAGCGGCCCGAGTTCGGCGTCGACGGTGGCGAACAGCCGGGCCACCTCGGCACTGCGGGTGACATCGGCGCGGACGGCGAGCGCGACCCCGCCCTCGGCCCGGACGGCGTCCACCACCGAGGCCGCGGCGGCCTCGTCCGAGCGGTAGTTGACGCAGACCCGGTAGCCCCGCCGCCCGGCCAGCAGGGCGGTCGCGGCGCCGATGCCGCGACCGGCGCCGGTGATCAGCAGCACGCCGGACGGGTCGGACCGGTGCGGCTGGGCGAACTCGTTCGAAGTCGACATGGTTCGTACTCTATGCCGACCCCCGGTGCGCCGACCGGAACACCTGTTCGCCCGAACTCGCCCGCAACGCCGCAATCTTCGGCACCCTGCTCTTCGGCGAGTCGAGGCTGAAGCCGCGCGCGTCCCCCAGCTCCGCCCGGACGAACTCCTCCGTCCGGGCCACCGCCGACCGCAGCTCGGCGTTCGACGGCACGAAGGACAGGTGGACGATCTCGGCGCGCTCGGTGTCGTACTCCCAGAAGCCGACGATCCGCCCCCGGTCCAGCACGATGTGCGTCTGCGGGTCGGCCTCGGTGCCGAAGCTCCGCCCGGCCCGGCCGGCCGGCAGCGGACGGTCCGCGTCGGCCGGGTCGACCAGCCGGGCCAGCTCGCGGTGCAGCAGATGGATGCCGTCGATCCCGGCCAGCAGCGTGTAGTACGGCTCGGCCGGCACCGTGAAGTCGGCGAAGGCGTCCACGAGTTCGGGCAGCATCAACAGCTCCGAACCGGGCACCGCCGGCACCGCGCCCGCTTCCGCGAACGCCTGCCGGGCGGTGGCGGCGCCGAAACCGGAGAACCACCGGAAGTGCTTCAGCGAGGCCGGTCCGGCCCAGGCCAGGTAGCGCCGGGCCAGGTCCGCCGTACCGCCGCCGACCGGCTGGTCCCATCGCGCGTAGCCGTACCGCTGCTGGTCCAGGCGGCCGTTGGCCGGTACCCGGCGCAGCTGCCCGCGCGACTGCATCAGCCCGAGGGCCAGCGGCAGGGTGGTGGACAGTCCGCGCTTGCGCCCCGGCTCGCCCAGCGACCGGACGGCCTCGCCGACCGCCACCCGGATCGCCGCCGGGTCCAGCGGCCCCGGTGCTTCGGCGAGCGCGCGGTCCACCGCCAGGCAGAGCCGCTCCACCTCGCCCGCGGTCACCCCCAGATGCTTCGTGGCCGCCGCCACCTCGCCCTCGGGCACCGCCGCGCCGGCTGCCAGGGCGAGCGCGAAGTCCTCGGCCGGGACGATGTAGGTGCAGCCGCGCGCGGCGGGCAGCTCGTGCACCTCCAGTCGGGCCACCGCCGCGTCCACGGCCGCCCGGCCCAGCCCGGCCCGGGCGAACAGGCCCAGATAGGGCGCCGCCCCGCCCACCGACCTGGCCCACCCGGTGGCCGCCAGCACCTCGCCGGCCGATGCCTCCGGGTGCGCGCCGTCCAGCCACTGCCGGTGCGACCACCAGGCCCGCAGCTTCGCCGTGCCGATCCCCGTCCCCGCCGCCGGACCGCCGTTCGCCCTCGCCATGCGGCCCAGTATCGGCCCGCGGGCCCCCTCGGCCCCGGAATTCGCTGGCCCGGCGCGGCCCGACCCGGCAGACTCCTGCGGACCGGCCGACGAGAGGAGCCCGATGAGCACCCGGCCCACCTCCCCGACCACCACATGGCCCACCACCCGGCCCAGCTCCCCGCCCGGCACCGTCCTGCTGTCCGGCATCGTCGGCTCGACCGCGTACGGACTGGCGCACGCCGGCTCCGACATCGACCGGCTCGGCCTGTTCGCCGCCCCGACCGAGGGCTTCCACGGCCTGCACCGCCCCGCGGAGTCGCACGTCTCCACCAAGCCGGACCGCACTCTGCACGAGGCCGCCAAGTGGTGCCGCCTCGCGCTCAGCTGCAATCCCACCGCCACGGAGCTGGTCTGGCTGCCCGACGAGCTCTACGAGGTGCGCGGCCCGCTCGGCGAGGAGCTGATAGCGATCCGCCGCTCCTTCCTGAGCGCCCGGGGTGTCCGCAACGCCTATCTCGGTTACGCCACCCAGCAGTTCCGCAAGCTGCTGACCCGCGACACCTCCGACCCGGCCACCCGGGCCCGGGCCGCCAAGCACGCCCGGCACCTGGTCCGGCTGCTCGAACAGGCCGTCCACCTGCACGAGGCCGGCCACAACCAGGTCCGGCTGCCCGATCCGGAGCGCGTCCGCGACCTCGGCGAGCGGATCGCCGACGACCCCGCCCACGCCGAACGCCTGCTCGCCGCCGCCACCGACCGCCTGGACCTCCCCGGCGTCCTCCCGGACCAGCCCGACGAGCGCCCCGCCGAAGCCTGGCTGCACCGCGTCCGCGCCACCCACTGGACACCCGCACCGGACTCCGCCGAGTAGCACCGCGCGCCCTGGGGGCCCGGGTCGGCACAGGCCGGCGTGGGCCCCTTCGTCGTGCGCGGTGCTACTCGGTGGAGCCGGCTGCCGCACCCGTCACCGGGTCCACCAGCGCATCGGAAGCGGATCGGAAGAGCTCCGGTTGTGGCCGCGGAAGCAAGGGTCCTGGTCGGATCGACCCGGGGGCGGTGACCGGTGGGTCCGCGAGCCCGGGGCCGAGGGCAGGACGGCCTGGGCGCACGGCCGGACGCGCCGGGTCCCGCACCCCGATCCGTCGGTGACCCGCACAGGAGGTCCGCGTTGAACGACAGAATCCCGGAGCCGCCGGTCCCGGCGGAGGCACGGATCCGGGTGCCGGGGGCGGCCCGGCCGGTTCACCCGCCGCCGTCGCTGCTGCCCCCGCCCGGGAACGTCCGCACGGGGGTGCTGTCCGTCGCGGGGGGTTCGCTGGCGGTGCTCGTGCTGCTGCTCGGGCTGGGCGGCGGCATCTCGTTCGGGACGGACGACGGGGGCGGCATCGACGGGAGCCGGCTCACCGGTGGCCTGGGCAGGGGTTCCGGGGGGTGGGACGAGCCGCCGCCGACGCCCTCGCGGACGGTTCCCACGCCCACGCCCACGCCCACCCGCACCCGCACACCCTCGGC
Organism: Streptomyces sp. XY431; assembly: GCF_001279805.1. Taxonomy (NCBI): domain Bacteria; kingdom Bacillati; phylum Actinomycetota; class Actinomycetes; order Kitasatosporales; family Streptomycetaceae; genus Streptomyces; species Streptomyces sp. XY431. The sequence continues at coordinate 6,124 of NZ_LGDO01000267.1, read as the reverse complement.
CACGCCCACGATCACCCGGACGCCCTCGGTCTCGGTCTCGCCGTCGTCGTCCTGGTTCGGCGGGTCACCGTCACCTTCGCGATCCGGTTCCGCGACGGCGACAACGACGGCGACAACGACAACGACGGCGACAGCTTCAGCGACCGCGACGGCCACGCCGACCGGCCCCGCCCGACCCGACGCGGTGCTGAGCGACTACTTCGCGGCCGTCAACACCGGTGCCTACCGCACGGCTTGGCAGCTCGGCGGGCGCAACCTCGCCGGCGACTACGACACCTTCGTCGCCGGCTTCAACGAGACCACCTCCACCACGGTGACCGTGCTCTCGGTCGACGGTGCCGCGGTCACCGCGACGCTGGAGGCCCGGCAGACGGACGGCACGGTCCGGCGCTTCCGCGGCGTCTACACCGTCACCGACGGCGCCATCGCCAAGGCCACCGTCACCCGGACGGGATGACGGTGGGTCGGCACGGGCGCGAGGACGCCCCGGCGCCCACCGGCCGCGGCAGGACCGGCCCCCTCCACGACAGGAGCTCTGAACGACGGATGACCATCCACGGCGTCTCCCTCGCCGCGCCGCCGCCCCCGCCCCCGGGCCAGGACGGGCCCACCGGTCCTCCGGGGGTGGACGCCCGCAGCCGGGCCACCCGGCTGCTCGCGGCGGGCACCTACCTCTCCCCGGACTACCGCCGCGCGGTGATCAGGGAACTGCTGACCAACCGGGCCCGGGCGGTCGCGCCCTCGTTCGGCTACGACGCCGTTCCGGTGCTCGCGCACGCGCTCGCGGCCCGAGCGCTGCAGCGCAACGCCTGGGTGTACCTCGGGGTCGGGGCCGCCCTCCTGTTCGTCCTCGCCGGCGCCGGCGTGATCGGCGTCTTCTCCTTCCTCCTGCTCGTCCTCTGGCTGTGCTGGTCGGCCGACTACCTGCGGCGGGTGGCCACCCTGCACACCCTGATCACCAGGCTCAAGGACCGCGGGCCGGGCGGCGGGCCGGGCGGCTTCGACGGCGGCCGTCCGTCGGCCGCCCTCCTCGACGAGGAGCTCGTCGGGAAGATCGACCGCGAGCAGTCGGCCCGGGACGGCCTCGCCTACTTCGGCGGCTACCGGCCGTTCGTCGGGGCGGGTGGACGGCTGCGCCGGTGGTCGAACGCGCAGTTGCTGCTCGGCGCCCCGGAGGACGGGGAGGACCTGGCGGAACTGGTCGCCCGGCTCGCCGGCCGGACGGAGCCGGACGGACCCCAGAAGCCCCTCGGCCCGGTCGCCACCAGGCGCCGGCCCGTCGTACCGTTCGACGTCGCGGAGCTGGCCGCCTTCGTCCAGCGCCACATCGCCGCCGAACTGCGGGACGAGGCACGGGAGTCCGAGCGGATCGCGACGCTCACCGTGGAACGCCGCAGCTACGCCCGGGCGGTCACCGTGCACGACCGGTCCGCGGGAACGGGCTGGACCCCGCTGCCCGCGATCGACGCGGAAGGGGGCGACCACTGGGCGGAGGGCTACGGCGCGTCCCGCGAGTACCTGTGCGCCCGGATCGGTTCCTGGGAGGAGGAGTTGGTCACCTCCGTGTTCGTGGGCTTCGACATCCGCGGCAACACCCTGCACACCGAGTTCCACAGCCATGTGCTGACCCCGGTGATCTCCGAGTTCCACCTGGTCGACCGGTTGCCGGAGCGGCTGGACGGGCGGCTGCTGCTGCGGGCGGCCTGGGACTCCCTGCGCCACGTGCTGGGCAGGTCCTGGCAGGTCCTGCTGCCCCTGGGCCCGCTGCTCTCGGGATTCGCCCGGCTGCGGCGGCACTACCGGGAGGGCCGGCGCTTCGAGGTCGAGCTCGTCGGGGTCGCGGACAGCAGCGAGTTCCGCCTCGGCCGGTACGCGACGCTCGCGGTGAACCGCGGCGCGCGCACCAGCATCCGCGAACTGGCCTGCAGCAACGCCTACCACCACTACTTCCAGGAGTCGGACGCCGACAAGTACACCCGGATCGTGGAGCGCCGACTGCTGCACCTCGTCGAGCGCTTCCTGCGCGAGCACCAGGTCGACCTGGCGGACCACCGGCGGAACCAGACCACCGTCCTGGCCGGCAACCACTTCGGCACCGGTGACATCGACTTCTCGCGCGACAAGCAGGTCAACCACAACTGATCCCCGCACCGCCGCCACCGGGCCGGCCGCGACGACGGCCGCCGCACCAAGACCGAGGACAAGGACATCCGACCCCATGACGGACCAGGAAGCGGACCGCGGAGCGGCCGTGTACGGCAACCACTTCGGCACCGGGAACATCGACTTCTCCACCGGCAAGACCGTCAACCGCGGCGGCCCCCGGCAGGCCACCGAGGGGGCGACGGGCGCGCAGGCGCCGGTCGGGCCCGAGCGGAGCCGCAATGTGTTCGTGGTCCACGGCCGCGACGAGCAGGTCCGGCGCGAGATGTTCGGGCTGCTGCGCAGACTGGGACTGAACCCCCTGGAGTGGGAGCACCTGGTCGGGGCGACCGGCCTGGCCTCCCCGTTCATCGGCGAGGTGGTGGCCCACGCGCCCTCGGTGGCCGGGGCCGCGCTCGTCCTGCTCACCCCGGACGACGTCGCCGTGCTCCACGACGACCTGAAGGGGCCCGCCGAGCCGCCGCACGAGCGGGCACCCTCCGGTCAGCCGCGCCAGAACGTGCTGATCGAACTGGGCATGGTGCTGATGGCCTATCCGGAGCGGACCGTGATGGTCGAGTTCGGGGACGTCCGGCCGGCCTCCGACCTGGCGGGCCGCAACGTGATCCGGTTCACCGCGGACGGGAACCCCACCTTCGCGCTGCGGAAGGTGGCGCAGCGGCTGGAGGTGGCCGGCTGTCCGGTGGACGACCGGGGCAACGACTGGCTGGACACCGAGCCGTTCCGGGACCTCGGGGCCTACCGCCGCAGGGGCTGACCCGGCGCGGGACGGACCGGCCCGGCCGCGGTGCGCCACCGCGGCCGGGCCGTCGCCGGTCGCCGCCGTCGCCGGTTGCCGCCGTTTCCCACCGCCGTCACCGTCACCGGCCGGCCAGGCCCTCGGCCATGCTGCGCAGGAACGCCCGGACTTCCGGCACGGAGACGTTCGCCAGGTCCGCCGGGCGCAGGACAACCCGCAGCTCCCGGCAGACCGCGCCCTCCCGGGACCGTGCGACGAACGACATCAGGATCAGCCGCAGCAGGCTGTCCTGGTCCAGGTAGTCCATCCTCGCCAGCCCGGACCCCACCAGCGGCATCGCCACGGAGTCGGTCCGGGCCCGCCGGTCGACGGCGTCCCAGAGCCGGTTGAGGCCGAACCAGAGGTCCTCCACACCGGAGGACGCCACCAGGTCGCGGCCGAGCCTGCTGTAGGCGGTGGCGAAGACCAGCCGGGGCGGGGTGCCGAGGACGGCCACGGTGCCGAGCGGGTAGCGGTCGAGTTTGCCGAGCGGCTTGTCCGCCCTGAGCTCGCGGGACTGCGGGACGACCGGGGCCAGGGCGGCGGCGAGTTCGGCGTCCAGCCGGTCGAGGTCCCCGTCGTAGCGCCGCCGCAGCAACTGGGCCTGCACACTGTCCTCGTGGATCAGCCGCCCGTCCGCCGGAGCGGTGTCGAAGGTGTCGCAGAAGCCGACCACGAGGTGGCCCGGAGCGGCGAAGAGGTCACCGGCCTCCACCACCACCGTGGTGTCGGGCCGTCGGAACTCCTGGCGCACCACCGGGACCGGACGCGTCAGGTACGCGCCCCAGAGCACGCAGAGCCCGGCCGAGCCCGCGGTCACCCAGCCGGGCGCGGGCAGGCCGTGGGGGAAGAGCGGTCCGGCGAGCTGGCCCGCCACCGCCACCCCGCCGAAGGCGGTCGCGGTGTTGCGCAGGAATGCGGACGCGGTGCGCCGGGACACCCGCACAGTGCCCGGCAGTCGGCGGATCATACAACACGCCGATCATCAACCGGCTTGTGCGGCACGGTGGTTGCTATCCTGCTCGATGCTTCGCGGGAGGCGGCTCCCGGCCGGGGCCGAGGCAGGTGGGGGTTCCGATGACGGGTGTCCGGGTGAGCGTGCTGGGGCCGGTGCGGGTGGAGTCCGACGGGGTGCCGGTCCGGCTCACCCCGCTGACCAGGCGGTTGCTGGTCCGGCTGGTGGCGGCGGACGGCGAGGCGGTGCCGGTCCACCGGCTGCGCCGGGACGTCTGGGGCCGGCAGGCCGACCTCCCGGGCCAAGGCGCGCGGGGCCGCAACGAGGTGCACAAGAGGGTGGTCGAACTGCGGCGCGCGTTCGGCGGCGGCGACCCGGTGTCCGGCGCGCGGCTCCTGCGCACCGAGCAGCTGTCGACCGCACGCGGCTCGGAAACCGCCTACCGGCTCAGCCTCGCGTCGGCGGAGCTCGACTGCGCCCGCTTCACCGAACTGGTCAACGAGTCCTTCCGGGTCGGACCGGCGATGGCGGCCTGGCACCTGGAGGAGGCGCTGGGCATGGTCCGGGGCCGACCGCTGGCCGAGGCCGCCGGCGAGGAGTTCGCCGAACCGCTGATCCGCCGGCTGACCGGCCTCCAGGACACCGCCCGCCGGGAGCTGATCTCCTGCCGGGTCAGACTCGGCCGGCCGGAGCTCGCGCTGCCGGTCGCCGAGGCGGCGGTCCGGGAACGTCCGGACGACCCGTCCTGGGTCTCCGAACTCGGCCGGCTGCGCACCAGGCTGCGCGGCCGCTGGGACGACGAACTGCTGCGCGCCGCACTGCCCGACCGGGCGGTCGAGGTCGTGGTGGTCTGCGGCGACCTCTTCGACCAGGAGGACGCCAACCTGGTGGCGGGCTTCACCGACACCTTCGACACCGAGATCGACCAGGACGTCGTGATCAGCCGGTCGAGCATCCAGGGGCAGCTCGTGGAACGGCTGTTCGACGGCCGTAGTGAGCAGCTGGACGCCGAGTTGGATCGGGCCCTGCGGCCGGTGTCGGTGGTCGAGCGGGAGCGGAGCCGGGACAAGCCCCGCGGGCGCCGGCTGCGCTATCCGATCGGGACGACGGTGGCGGTGCCGCACGGCCGCCGGCAGGTCTTCGCGACCGCGTACTCGCGGCTGGGCAACGACATGGTGGCCCGGTCGCGTCCGGAGCACCTCGCGTCGGCCCTGGACCGGCTCTGGGAGGCGGTCGCCCTGCACGGGCGCTACCGCCCGGTCGCGGTGCCGATGCTCGGCTCCGGCCTCGCGCGGATCGTGGACCTCGACCGGGGCCGGCTCGCCAGGATGATCGTGGAGTCCTTCGTCCGGGCCTGTGCGGACGGCAACCCGGTCGCGCCCGAGCTGCGGCTCGTCGTGCACCCGGACGATCTGCGCCGCACGGACCTGTTGGAGCTGGAGCGCTTCCTGCGGGACCCGTACGGACGGGGCTGACGACCGGGCCGGTACGGCGGCGTTCCGCGGCCTGCGCCTTCGCATGCTGCTCCTCCCGCCGCGGTGGTGGACGGGAGCGGACCTCGCCGTCCCCCGCGCGGTCGCGGTCCGCCCCGCCTCCGGGTGACAGCACACCAGTCCGGCCGCTTCCGGGGAAAGACGCCGCCGCTTCCGGTCCGCTTCCGACCGGTGCCCCGTCACCGTTCCGGTCGCGGGGCGGACGCGCCAGTGGCGCCGCCCGGGGGGCGACGCCACTGGTGCCGGTACTGCTCTTCAGTTGTTCACCGGTGGATCAGCTGTGCCGTCCCGGGCGGCGGTAGGCGACCAGGCACAGGAGCAGACCGCCGAGGACGGCGAGCCCTCCGAGTGCCGCGATCAGGCCGTCGGCGGCGGAGCTACCGGTGTTCGGCAGCGGCTCGCCGGTCGGCTTGTGGTGGGTCGGCTTGTGGGTCGGCTCGTGGGTCGGGCTGGGGACCGTGGACGCGGTGGTCGTGGTCGTGGCGGACGGGGACGAGGACGTCGGGGACGCGGTCGGCGACGGCGAGGCGGTCGGCGACGGCGAGGACGTCGGCGAGGGCGAAGACGTCGGGCTGGGCGACGAGGTGGGCGACGGCGAGGACGTCGGGCTCGGCGACGGCGACGGGGACGAGGTCTGGAGGACGACGCCCATGTCGAGGTCGAGGTTGCGCTGTCCTCCGGAGACGGTGACGGACTGGGTCACACCGGTGGTCGGGTCGGCGTCGGAGTCCTTGG
>NZ_LGDO01000266.1:0-1140 GCF_001279805.1 Streptomyces sp. XY431 | reverse complement strand
TCTAGTGTCCTGCGCCTGAAATCCGCTTCATATCTGTAGCCTGTTTCCATGGCGCGCATGGGTCGGCCGATGGCCGAGTTGACCTTGACCGGTGACGAGCGGGAGACGCTGGTCCGCTGGTCAAGGCGGGCGAAGTCGTCGCAGGCACTCGCCCAGCGGTGCCGGATCGTGCTCGGCTGCGCGGATGGGAAGACGAACCAGGAAGTCGCCGCCGAGCTCGGCATCTGGCCGCAGACGGTCGGCAAGTGGCGGCGGCGCTTCCTGGAGCGCCGCCTGGAGGGGCTCGCGGACGAGCAACGCCCCGGCGCTCCAAGGAAGATCAGCGACGAGAGGATCGAGGAAGTCGTCGTCGCCACCCTGGAGCGGACCCCCAAGGACGCCACTCACTGGTCCCGGGCGTCGATGGCCGCCGAGACGGGACTGTCGAAGTCCACCGTCGGCCGGGTCTGGCGTGCCTTCAACCTCAAGCCGCACCAGGTCGACACTTTCAAGCTGTCGAAAGACCCCCAGTTCATCGACAAGGTCCGCGACGTGGTCGGGCTGTACCTGGACCCGCCGGAGCGCGCTCTGGTCCTGTGCGTCGACGAGAAGTCCCAGATCCAGGCACTCGACCGCTCCGCCCCGGTGCTGCCGATGATGCCGGGCATGCCCGAACGCCGCACCCACGACTACCTGCGCAACGGCGTCACCACCCTCTTCGCCGCCCTCGACGTGGCCAGTGGCGAGGTCATCGGCTCTCTCCACCGCCGCCACCGCGCGGCCGAGTTCAAGAAGTTCCTCACCAAGCTCGACAAGGAGGTGCCCGCCGATCTGGACGTGCACCTGATCTGTGACAACTACGCCACTCACAAGACCCCCGCGATCCAGCGGTGGCTGGCCGGCCACCCCCGGTTCCACCTGCACTTCACCCCGACCAGCTCGTCCTGGCTCAACCAGGTCGAGCGATGGTTCGCCCTGCTGACGGACAAGCAGCTCCGACGCGGAGTCCACAAGTCCGTCCGGGCCCTGGAGAAGGACATCAGGGCCTGGATCAAGACCTGGAACGAGGACCCCCGCCCGTTCACCTGGACCAAGACCGCGGACGAGATCCTCGAACGGCTCGCCTCATATCTTGAACGAATTCCTGGTGCAGGACACTAG
>NZ_LGDO01000265.1:0-1622 GCF_001279805.1 Streptomyces sp. XY431 | reverse complement strand
GCGACGCGGGCGACGGTGACGCCGCTGGGCGCGGCGGGGTTCTGCGGAGTGGGCAGCTGCGACCAGCCGACCCGGTAGAGCGGTTCGTCGGTGGTGGTGAGGGCCTGGTCGAGGAGGTTGAGGCCCTGGGTGGCGGTGAGGGGGGCGAGGCCGGTGCGGCTGAGGCGGCCGAGGTCGGTGCTGTCGAGGTGGCCGGTCATGGAGCTGGCGTCCGCCCACAGGCCCCAGGCGAGGGCGGTGGTGGGCCGTCCGTCGGCGTGCCGGGTTCGGGCGAAGGCGTCGAGGTAGGCGTTGGCGGCGGCGTAGTTGGCCTGTCCTGCGGAGCCGAGGACGCCGGCGGCGGAGGAGAACACCACGAACGCGGCGAGGTCGGCGTCGGCGGTGAGGTCGTGCAGGGCGTGGACGGCGTCGGCCTTGGGTCGCAGGACGGTGTCGAGCCGTTCCGGGGTCAGGGCTTCGAGGACGCCGTCGTCGAGGACGCCGGCGGTGTGGACGACGGCGGTCAGCGGGTGTTCGGCGGGGATGCCGGCCAGGGCCGCGGCCAGCTGGTCGCGGTCGGCGACGTCGCAGGCCACGAAGTCGATCCGGGCTCCGGTGTCCAGGAGGTCCTGAGGGGCGGTGCCGCCGCTGCGGCTGAGCAGCAGCAGGTGGCGGACTCCGTGTTCGGTGACCAGGTGGCGGGCGACCAGCTGCCCCAGGGTGCCGTTCGCGCCGGTGATCAGCACCGTGCCGTGGGGATTCCAGACCGGCGGTGCGGTGGTGTCCGCGCTCGGGGCGACGAGGACGAGCCGCGGTGCCAGCACCTCGGAACCGCGTATCGCGACCTGCGGTTCGCCGGTGGCGACGGCGGTGGCGAGTGCCGACTCCGACCAGGTGTCGGCGTCGATCAGCAGGATCCGGTCGGGGTGTTCGGTCTGGGCGGAGCGGAGCAGGCCCCAGACGGCGGCGGTGACGGGGTCGGGCCGGTCGGTGATCGAGCCCTGGGTGACGACGGCGAGCCGGGTGTCGTCGTTGGCGGGGTCGGTGAGGAACTGCTGGGTCAGTGCCAGGACTTCGGCGAGGCGGTCGCGCAGCTCGCCGCCGGGCGCGACGCGGGCGACGGTGACGCGACGCGGGCGACGGTGACGCCGCTGGGCGCGGCGGGGTTCTGCGGAGTGGGCAGCTGCGACCAGCCGACCCGGTAGAGCGGTTCGTCGGTGGTGGTGGCGAGTTGGTCGGCGGACATCCGCTGGAGGCGGAGGTCGTCGACGGTGACGACGGGGTGGCCGCCGGTGTCGTAGGCGGTGAGGTGGGCGGCGTTGTCGCTGCGGCGGGTGAGGTGGACGCGCAGGGTGGTGGCGTCGGTGGCGTGGAGCTGGACGCCGTTCCAGGAGAACGGGACCCAGAGGTCACCGCTGGGAAGCGGGTGCAGGGCGGCGTCGAGGAGGGCGGGGTGCAGGGCGAAGCCGTCGGCGTCGGTCGGCAGGACGACCTCGGCGTAGAGGTCCTGGCCCTGCTGCCAGAGCGCGGTGAGCCCCTGGAAGGCGGGCCCGTAGCCGTAGCCCAGTGCACCGAGTCGCTCGTAGGCATCGGTGGTGTCGATGCGTTGGGCGTCGGTGGGGGGCCAGGTGCCGGTGTAGGGG
>NZ_LGDO01000264.1:0-1198 GCF_001279805.1 Streptomyces sp. XY431 | reverse complement strand
GTCAGCCCACCACCATCCGCATACCTCACACACCACCAGATACAGCCACCACACCACACCCATCAGGGACTTCCACACAGTTCACCCTGACGCGCCGAATTCAGTAGGCGGTCGGCCGCCGCGGACACCGCTACTCCTGTGCCGAGAGAACGCGATCCTGGGCGTCGGTGAGCCCCGCAGCATCGTCGGCTTCCCCGGTCCGGCCTCCGCGCGTCGTTCGTAGGCACGGCGTCGTCCAGCAGGGCGAGTGCCTACTCCAGGCCCTGCCGGAGAAGCCGACCCGACGAGGCACCCTCGAACACCTGCCGCGCGGGTCCACCTGGAGTGCGCCCCGGGCCGGGTGATCTCTTGCGGAAGGCGGTCGGGCGGGAGACGGCAATCTTTGCCGCCGCACTGTTCGATCTGGTGGGATCTGGCGCGCGACGCGGCAGTTTCGGGCTCTTGCGTCGTCGGTGGCGGAGCAGTGAGACCGGGCTGCTTCGCCACTGTGTCCTTCGCCGGGTCAGGAGCTGCTGCTGTCTTGGTCGCTGCTGCTGTCGCTGACACTGGCATGAGCACGACCGCTGGCGCTGCCGCTGACACTGGCGTCGGAACTGTGGCCGTGGTCGAGGTGGTGGGTGTGGTCTGAGTGGCTGCTGTCGCTTTCGCGGCTGTAACTGTGGCTGCTGCTGCTGTCGCTGACACTGGCATGAGCACGATCGCTGGTGCTGCCGCTGGCACTGGCGCTGTCGGCGCTCGGGGTCGGGGTCGCGCCGGAGGAACTGGTTCGGCCGTTGCGGTGGTTGCCGGGTCTGTCGTGGTTGTCGGCGTTGGTACGGGGTTGGGGTGTGCCGGTGCCGGTTCCTGTGTGGGTGGCAGCGGCCGCCGTGGTGGCGAGGGCGGCGGGGACGAGGAGCGCGGCGGTGGCGAGGAGGAAGGCGCGGCGGGCGGGCTGGGTCACGTGATCGCTCCGGTGAGGGTGAGGGCGAGGCGAAGGGCGCTGGCGAAGTGGCCGGTGCTGGTGTGGCGTTTGCCGGGGTCGGGGTCGAGGGCTCGCAGGAGGACCGGGGGCAGGTGGGGCCAGACGTCGGCGGGCCAGCCGGTGATGGGCTGCGGCGGCCGGTTGAGTTGGAGATCGCGGGTGGTGGTGCGGCTGGCGGTATAGCGGATGTGGGGGCGCCGGTGGAGGACGCGGTGGAGGATCGCGGCGCAGCTGTAC
>NZ_LGDO01000263.1:0-1337 GCF_001279805.1 Streptomyces sp. XY431 | reverse complement strand
GGAGGCGCCCCGGGCGGCCCCGGCGTCCCCGGCCCCGGCCCCGGCCCCGGCCCCGGCCCCGGCCCCGTCGGGGCTCTGGCCGCAGCTGGAGGAGCTGGCGGCGTTCGTCGGCTCGGCGCCGCTGCCGTCGTCGGCGAACGTGCCGGGGCTGCTGGCGCGGCTGCGCACCGCCGGGCCGGGGCCGACCACCGAGCCGATCGTCCGGCGGCGGCTGCCGCTGGCGGTGGACGGCTACCTGCGGGCGCTGACCTGGCAGCCGTGGGCGGCGGACGGGGTCGACCCGGCGGCCGAACTGGCCCGGGCGGTGGACGAGATGGCGGCCCTGGTGCCGGCCTCCTGACAGCGTCGAGGCAGGAGCTGAACGGCCCCGGTCCCCCGCGGACCGGGGCCGTTCGCATGCCCGGCCCGCACCACCGCCCGTCCCGTCAGGCTTCCAGCGCGCCGGGCAGTTCGAGTCGGCGGCGCACCCCCAGCTTGCGGAAGCTGTTGGTGAGGTGGGTCTCCACCGTCCGCACCGCGAGGTGCAGCATGGCGGCGATCTCGGCGTTGGAGTGCCCGGCGGCGGCGAGCCGGCAGATCCGCAGTTCGCTGTCGGTGAGCGCCTCCGCCCCGGCGTGGTCGCCGCGGCCGATCCGCGCGCCGGAGACCCGCAGGGCCTCCAGCGCGGCGGCCCGCTGCCGGACGGCGCCGAGGCGTTCGGCGCGCCCGGCGGCCTCGCGCAGGGCCCGCCGGGCGGCGCCGCGCCGGCCGCCGTCGCCGAGCAGCCGGCCGTAGGTGATGAGGGCGGGGACGAGTTCGGTGTCGATCTCGGCGGTGCGCAGCAGCAGGACGGCCTCGGCGGCGAGGTCGAGGCCGTGCCGGCCGCCGGTGGCGGCGGCGAGGGTGCGCAGGGCCCGGCCGACGGTGCGGGCGGTGCCCCAGATCCGGGCGAGGCGGAGTTCCTCCTCGGCGAGGGCGACGGCGGGGCCGGGTTCGCCGAGCTGGAGGTGGCATTCGGCGGCGGCGGAGCGCCAGGGGGTGACGATGGGGCTGCGGACCTGGCGTTCGCCCTGGCGGCGGCCGCACTCCAGGAGGTCGGCGAGGGCTTCGGCGGGTTCGCCGGAGGCGAGCCGGAGCAGACCCCGGGAGTAGAGGTACTCGTTCCATTCCCAGGAGTCCCGGGCCCGGTCGGCGGCGACGGCGCGGGCGAGGCCGTGGGCCTGCCAGAGCCGGCCGGTCTCGACGAGGGCGATGACGGCCTGGGCGACGAGGTGGGCGTTCTGCTGGCCGAGGAGTTCGGCGTAGCGGCCGGGGCCGGTGTCGTCGGTGGGGCGGGGCTCGGGGGCGGCGTCGGGGGT
>NZ_LGDO01000262.1:0-1337 GCF_001279805.1 Streptomyces sp. XY431 | reverse complement strand
CGACTGACAGTGATGATGTTCGTGGTGATGTTGCCGGTGGGTCTGACCCATCGACTGACTGACGCTTCGGCTGTCCTGTTTCGGATTTGTCGGCCCATCGGCGGCATCATCACGCACGCGGCCGGACGGGCGCTGTGACTTCATAGGAGCCTGGCCAGAGGCCCCGTCACTGTCTTGTCCACCCGCCCGACCGGCGCGTGCCGCCCTCGGCTCGGACAAGCGGCAAGGACGGACATGACCAGCATGACGCATGACGCCCGGGAGATCACCGGCGGAGTCGACACCCACGGCCTGACCCACCACGCGGCGGTGATCGACCCGCTGGGCCGGCACCTCGCCGACCGGGAGTTCCCCGCCACCGTCCGCGGCTACCGGGACCTGCTGGACTGGATGCGCTCGCACGGGGCCCTGAGCGCGGTGGGGGTGGAGGGCACCGGTGCCTACGGCGCCGAGCTGGCGCGGGTGCTGGCCGCCGCCGGGGTCACGGTCGTCGACGTCGACCGCCCGGACCGCAAGACCCGGCGGATGAAGGGCAAGTCCGACCCGATCGACGCCTACGCCGCCGCCACGGCGGTGGCCTCCGGGCGGGCCACCGGCGTCCCCAAGAGCCGCGACGGCCTGGTCGAGGCCGTCCGGGTGCTGCGGGTCACCCGCCGCAGTGCGGTCAAAGCCCGTACCCAGGCGATGAACCAGATCCGCAGCATGCTCGTGTCCGCCCCGGCGGCGCTGCGCGAGCAGGTAGCCGCACTGGACCGGGCCGCACTGATTCGCACCCTCGCCCGGTTGCGGTCCGGCGGGAACCTGTCGACACCGCTCGCCGCGACCAGGGCAGCCCTGCGTCGGCTCGCCCGGCGCCACCAGAGCCTCGACAGCGAGATCAGCGAACTCGACGCCGAGATCGGCCCGCTGGTCAGGCAGGCCGCTCCGCAACTGCTCGCGCTGTTCGGCGTCGGGCCCGAGACCGCCGGCCAGCTCCTCGCCTCGGCCGGTGACAACCCCGAACGGATGCGCTCCGAGGCCGCGTTCGCACACCTGGCCGGGGTCGCACCGATACCCGCATCATCCGGCCGCACCCACCGCCACCGCCTCAACCGAGGCGGTGACCGAGCCGCGAACAACGCCCTGCACACCATCGTCCTGGTCCGCATGCGCTACGACGAACGCACCCGCGCCTACGTCGCCCGGCGCACCAAGGAAGGACTCTCGAAGAAGGACATCACGCGCTGCCTCAAGCGCTTCGTCGCTCGCGAGGTCTACCGCGTGCTCACCAGCACACCAACCGAACAAATCACGCAAACCGACCTTGCTCCCGCAACTTGACGTCTATAGGAGCATCC
>NZ_LGDO01000261.1:0-1347 GCF_001279805.1 Streptomyces sp. XY431 | reverse complement strand
GACTACCGCACGAGCACCATCGGGCGGTGGCAGAACGGCCAGTTCTTCGCGTCGGTCACCGCAGCCTTCCCCGAGGGCTGGAGCGGCGACGACTGGCAGCCCCAGAAGCGTTGGTGCGCGGTGCTGCATCGGTTCGACGGGGCCGGCCGGCATCTGGACTCGCGCATCCAGTTCACCGGCACCACGGCGGACGGCGAGCAGAAGGCAATCGACGCGGCCCGACTGCTGCTTGGTGAGTGGCTGGACGCTCTTCCGGAACGCCAGTACCAGGACATCGCGATCGCACCCTTCGCCGTCCGGTTCGAGGGATCCCTGTTCGGCCTGGTCCTGGAGGAGGACGTGGACGAGGAGGACGAGGAGGAGGAAGACGGCGGGGTACGGGCCGAGTTCTATCCCGACGGCCTAGGCTTCAACGCGCCCTGGAACGGGTGCTACGACACCTGAACCTGCGCCGCCAAGGGGCCGTGGGCCACTCCGGATCGCTGCTCGGCCACGGGTGAGCCGGCGGACCATGATGCCGATCATCGCCCAGCGGATCATGGTCTCGGAGCGGGCCGGGCTGGTCTCGTAGTCGCGAGCCGGACGGCGGTGGGCGGTGAGCCACGAGAAGGTCCGCTCTACCGCCCACCGCTTGGGCTGGACCTGGAAACCGCGCTGGTCCGGGGCCTTGCGCACGATCTCCAGCTCGCGGCCGAGGATCGCGCGGGCCCACTCCACGAGGCGGCCGGCGAAGCCCTGGTCAGCCCAGATCTTCTGCACGCCCGGATGGTCCAGGCGGGTCCACAGCAACGGACGCTTCGCTCCGTCGCGGTCCTGGATGTTCGCCGCGGCCACGTGAACCGCCAGCAGCAGGCCCAGAGTGTCTGTGACAATGAACCGCTTGCGGCCCTTCACCTTCTTGCCCGCGTCGAAGCCCCGGGGGTGCCAGCGGGGACCGTGTCGGCCGTGCGCACGGACTGCGAGTCGATCAGCCCGGCGCCCGGCTCCGCTCTGCGACCGTCAGCCTCACGAACCCGGCCGCGCAACGCGTCGTGCAGGCGCTCGACGGTGCCGTCATCGTGCCACCAGGTGGAGTACCAGTACACAGTGGGCCAGGGCGGGAAGTCCTTTGGCAACTGCCGCCAGGCACACCCGGTCCGCACCACACAGAAGATCGCGTCGACGATCCCCCGCCGGGGATGCTTCTCCCGCCGACCGCCCTTCGGTCCCACCCGCGCCGGCGGGAGCAGTGGCTCCACCAGTGCCCACTGTTCATCCGTCAGGTCAGACGGGTACCCGCCCCCACTACTACTCACACGAGACTCAACGATCACCTGAGCCACTGGGCACCGCAGATCTCAAACGCGG
>NZ_LGDO01000260.1:0-1361 GCF_001279805.1 Streptomyces sp. XY431 | reverse complement strand
CCGCCGGGCCGCGGGTTGTCGGGCGGGGTGCCGTTGGCGGTGGCGGTGTTGCGGATGACACCGCGGTCGGCGTCGTCCTGGGTGACGGTGTGGGTGGCGGTGCACAGGACCTGGGCGCCGGGGGCGAGGGACTTCGCCGCGTCCGGGCAGCTGACCTGGGGGGCGGGGCCGGAGCCGGTCCACTCAGTCTCGCTCACGCCGACGCCGGTGAGGGTGACATTGCCGGTGTTGGTGACGGTGTAGGTGTAGGTGATCTGCTCGCCGACGGTGAGGAGCTGCTTGTCGGAGGACTTGACCACCGTCAGCGCGGGCCGGGGGTCGGTGGGGACGGTGGTGCTGCCGGGGGGCGAGGTGACCGGAGTACCGCCGCCGGGCGGGGTGCCGGTCGCGGTCGCCGCGTTGTCGATCTTCCCGGCGTCCACGTCCGCCTGGGTGACGGTGTAGGTGGCGGTGCAGGTGACGATGCGTCCGGGGTCGAGCGAGCGGGCGTCCTCGGGGCAGGTGATCGGGGACAGGGTGCCGGTGCCGGTGAACGTGCCCTCGGTGACGGTGACGCCGGTCAGGGTGATGTTCCCGGTGTTGGTGACCAGGTAGGAGTAGGTGAGGGTCTCACCGGCGACGAGGTGCTGCTTGTCGGCGCTCTTCTCCACCACCAGGGACGGGCGCGGCGTGAACGGCACATCGGTGCTGGACGGCGGCGAGGTGACGGGGGTGCCGCCGCCGGGCGGGGTGCCGGTGGCGGTCGCGGTGTTCTCGATCGAGCCGGCGTCCACATCGGCCTGGGTGACGGTGTACTCGGCGGTGCAGGTGACGACCGCGCCGGGGGCGAGGGAGTTCGCCGCGTCCGGGCAGGTGGCCGCGGGCGGGGTGCCCCGGCCGGTGAACGCGGTCTCGTCGACCCGCACGCCCGTCATGGTGACGTTGCCGGTGTTGGTGATCTCGAAGGAGTAGTGCAGGATCTCGCCGACCCGGAGGGCGCCGGTCTCGGCGGCGGTCTTGCGCAGGGTGAGGTGGGGCTTGGGGGGTGCGGTGACGGTGGTGCCGCTCTCGGGGGAGACGGGCGGGGTGAGCCCCGCGGGCGGGGTGCCGGTCGCGGTGGCGGCGTTGTCGATCTTCCCCGCGTCGATGTCGGCCTGGGTGGCGGCGTAGCGGGCGGTGCAGTTGAGGGTGGCGCCGGGGGTGAGCGGGCCGCCGGGGCAGTCGACCCCGGGGGCGCCGCCGGTGCCGCTGAAGGAGGTCTCGGTGACCTTGAGGTCGGTGAGGGTGACGTTGCCGGTGTTGGTGAGGGTGAAGGTGTAGACGACGAGTTCGCCGGCCTTGGCGACGGTGGCGGCGCGGGCGTCCGGGCCGGGGTGGAGGTC
>NZ_LGDO01000259.1:0-1369 GCF_001279805.1 Streptomyces sp. XY431 | reverse complement strand
ACACTATCCACGGCGGACCCTTCAGCTTCCCCACGGATGGACCAACGAGCAGACGGACGAAGAGACATGGCCAAACATCGGCTTTCTGTTAGCTCCTCTTACTGACCAGCGCAGCCAGGTTGCACTCGTCGGAGCGGATGCTGGAGACGGTCCGCGACATCACTCCCGCCACAAGCGCGGGGAACACCCGGGGAGGTTTCACCTGCCCGAGTGGCGAACAGTCAGTGGTAGTCGATGCCAAGCGACTTGGCCCACAGGACCACCTCTTCGATCGACCCATCGCCGGTGGAGCCGTCCAGATTCTGCCCGGACAGCTTCACCGGGAACGCGTCGGTGAGAGTCCAGGTGACGACCGGCTCCGAGCCGGACCCGTCGGTCAGCGAGATCCTGCAGTCCTTCTTGTCGACCTTGTTCTCGCTGACGGTCAGGAGCCAGGCGAACAGCGGGCTGTCCTTCGGGATGGCGCCCTTGCGGAGTGTGATCTGGGGGATGTCGGGCTGGCCGGGCATCTGGATCCAGCCGCCAGGGCCCATCGCCTCGGAGGCCGTGAGGCCGCTCACGTCGTCGAACGCCGCGTCGGTCACACCGTCGCCGTCGATGTCCAGCACGAACCGCTTGGCCGGGATCGGGTAGTCCGGGTTGGTGTAGGTGATTGTCATGCCGTGCTCCTGCCAATTGGTACGGGTGCACTCATGATCACGCAAGAAGGGCATCGAGGGCGGGAAAACCTCGAAAGATCACCCGCCCCAGCGATCGCTCCGGTATGGGCTTGCGATGCGCGTCCCACCTCGGGCACCCCTGCCGGCGGGCCGGGTGCTCGCAGGGTGGAACCGGCCCCGGATGCGGGTCTGCGGGGCAGCGGCGGCCCCACTGTGACTGGTCGAGATACCGTCACCTGGCCGCGCAGCCTGTCACCGCCCGGCTGCGACCTCCGGTGAGTGCATGGCCTTGTTCACATGAGGATGTCCTGGGCCGACCCAGTGATGGTGTTGGTGATCTCGGTGTCGGTGATGTCCCTCCCGCTGTGGCTGCTGTTGCCGTGGACGGTCATGGCGAAGTGGTCGTCCATGCTGTCCACTTCCCCGCCGCGATCTCCGAAAAGGGTCACGTTGCCGGCGTGGGCATTGCCGGTGAAGGACAGGGCGGTACCGGTGAGCGCGAGGGCCACCAGGGTGCGACGGAAAATAGTCATGCCTTGTAGACGATCAAGCGGTGGGCTAGTCACGGCACACCGCCGTACCCGGAAGCGCCCCAAGATCGTCACCGGCCTTCTAGTGTCCTGCGCCTGAAATCCGCTTCATATCTGTAGCCTGTTTCCATGGCGCGCATGGGTCGGCCGATGGCCGAGTTGACCTTGACCGGTGACGAG
>NZ_LGDO01000258.1:0-1402 GCF_001279805.1 Streptomyces sp. XY431 | reverse complement strand
CACGCTCACGGTGTTCGAGAACTACCCGATCGACCCCGATGCCCTGACCATCGCCGACGGCGTGCGGGTGACCGGCTTCAACGGCATCGACGCCACCCATTATCCGCTCAGCATCGCCATCATGAAGGACGGCGACACGCTCGCTCTGCACATGGGGTACGACCCCGGGGTCCTCGGGCCGCAGGACATCGAGGAGATCGGCGCGCGGATCCAGCGGGTGCTGGTGACCCTGCTCGCCGAGCCGGCCCTGCCGCTGGGCCGCATTGACGTCCTGTCCACGGACGAACGTCAGCGGGTGCTGGAGGAGTGCAGCGGCACGACGCTGCCGATCCCCGCGGCGACGTTCCCCGAGCTCTTCGAGGCGCAGTCCGCCCGCACGCCGGGCAACACGGCGGTGGTCTTCGGCGACACCCAGCTCACCTATGCGGAGCTGAACGGGCGGGCGGAGCGACTTGCCGACGAGCTGGTCATCCGTGGCGCCGGCCCGGAGCACGTGGTCGCGGTGGCGCTGCCGCGTGGCCTGGACATGGTGGTCGCGGTGCTCGCGGTGCTGAAGTCCGGTGCCGCCTACCTGCCGGTCGACATCGCCTACCCGGCGGACCGCATCGCGTACATGATGGACGACGCCGCACCCGTCCTGGTGGTGACCGAGACCGGGATCGAGCTGCCGGGCCAGGTGGACCGTCTGGAGATCGACGGCCTCGACCTGACCGGTGGTGGGCCCGCCGGAGCGGTTGCGCGCGCACTGCCGCGCCCCGCCAATGCCGCCTACGTCATCTACACCTCGGGGTCGACGGGTCGTCCCAAGGGCGTGGTGATCTCGCACCGGAACATGGCGGACCTGGCCGCGTGGGCCCTCGACGACTTCGGTGCGGCGCGGCTGCAGCACGTCCTGGCGTCGACCTCGCTGAACTTCGACGTCTCGGTCTTCGACACCCTGATGCCGCTGCTGACCGGTGGTCGGATCGAGATCGTCCGTGACCTCCTGGCCGTGGCCGAGTGCGACGAGTGGAGCGGGACGCTGATCAGCGGGGTGCCCTCCGCCCTGGGCGCGCTCCTCGCCCACGACGGGGTGAGCCTGACCGCCGACAACGTGGTCCTGGCCGGCGAGGCGCTTCCTCCTGCCCTGGTCCGTGAGATCCGCGCGCGGATTCCCGGAGCCAGGCTGGCCAACATCTACGGCCCGACCGAGGCCACGGTGTACTCCACGGCCTGGTACGACGACGGAGACGGCACCGGCACGGCACCCATCGGAAAGCCGCTGCCCAACTCCCATGCCTTTGTACTGGATTCGGCGTTGCGCCCGGTGCCGGTGGGTGTGGCGGGTGAGTTGTACCTGGCTGGTGCGGGGTTGGCGCGTGGCTATCTGGACCGGCGTGCGCTGACGTCGGAGCGTTTTGTG
>NZ_LGDO01000257.1:0-1412 GCF_001279805.1 Streptomyces sp. XY431 | reverse complement strand
TCAAGTCCCTCGCCGACTACCTCGCCAAGATCAACCCACCAGATGCCGCAGCAGAGTAGAACTTACCCTCGTGATTTGTGGCGCATCACACTAGTGCCGTATCAAGCAACGTTCGCCCTGATATGACGTGCCGTCCGGAGAATGCTCCGGACGGCACGTGTGCGCCATGCTGTGCGCGTGGCAGAGCGAGTACGAGTCAGAGAGATCGATGACGACGAGGGACAGCGCCTGCTGCGGATCGTCCGCCGGGGCACCGGGTCGGTGGTGACCTGGCGACGGGCCCAGATGGTGCTGTTGTCCGCCCAGGGCATGCCGGTGGCGAAGATCGCCGAGGTGACGTTCACCAGCGCGGACCGGGTCCGGGACGTGATCCACAACTTCAACGCGGACGGCTTCGAGTCGCTCTATCCGAAGTACAAGGGTGGGCGGCCGAGGACATTCACCCTGCCCGAGCGCCGCGAGATCAAGAAGATCGCCAAGTCCAGGCCGGCCGAGCACGGCCTGCCCTTCTCGACCTGGAGCCTGGCCAAGCCGGCCGACTTCCTGGTCGCCGAGGGGGTGGTCGACGACATCAGCCACGAGGGCCTGCGCATCCTGCTCCGCGAGGAAGGCGTCTCCTTTCAACGCGTGAAGACCTGGAAGGCTTCCCGCGACCCCGACTACGCCACGAAGAAGGCCCGCGTCGAGCACCTCTACGCCATCGCAGACGGCGAGGTCATAGCCGAGGAAGGCGAGCCTGAAGTCATCTTCTGCATGGACGAGTTCGGCCCCCTCAACCTCCAGCCCCGCCCTGGCCGGCAGTGGGCCGAACGCGGCGGCCGGGACAAGGACCCCCACCGCGATCCCCGTCCACGCAGGCGGGCGACCTACACCCGCCCGCACGGGGTCCGGCACCTGTTCGCCGCCTACGACCTCGCCAAGGACCAGCTCTACGGGCACATCAAGAAGACCAAGAACCGCTCCAAGTTCCTGGAGTTCTGCCGCTACCTGCGCTCGCTGCACCCGATGGACGTGCGTATCGCGATCGTGGTCGACAACTACTCGCCGCATCTGACGACGAAGCGCTGCCAGCGGGTCGGCACGTGGGCGGCGGCGAACAACGTGGAGATCGCCTACACCCCGACCAACAGCTCCTGGCTCAATCGGATCGAGGCCCAGTTCACCGCCCTGCGCTACTTCGCCCTCGACGGCACCGACCACGCGAGTCACAAGGAGCAGGGCAGCATGATCCGCCGCTACATCATCTGGCGGAACAAGCACGCTGCCGATCAGCGCCTACGCGACTTCGTCAACAGGGCGAACGTTGCCTGATGCGGCACTAGTGTGATGCGCCACAAATCACGAGGGTAAGTTCTACTCTGCTGCGGCATCTGGTGGGTTGATCTTGGCGAGGTAGTCGGCGAGGGACTTGA
>NZ_LGDO01000256.1:0-59702 GCF_001279805.1 Streptomyces sp. XY431 | reverse complement strand
GCGACGGCGAGCCCGAGGGTGATGCCACGGCGGTGTGGGTCGGCGTTGAGGGGTCCGGGCCGCCGGTGACCGTCACGGTGTTGGTCGGCGTCACGGTCGCATTGGTGTCGAGCGTGCCGGTGAGTGTCCAGGTGAGGGTCTGCCCGGCGGGGATCTCGACGGCCGGGCAGGTTGCCGTTCCAGCGTTGATCGGGCAAGGCGTGTTGTCGGCATCGGCCTGCATGCTCGCGCCGGTCACGCCCGCCGGAACGGTGTCGGTGACGACGACGTCGCGGGCGCGGGAGGGTCCGTTGTTGGTGACGCTGACCTGCCACTGGATCTGCTGCCCGGGGACGACCGGGTTGGTCAGCAGCACCTTCGACACGGTGAGGTTGGCCTGCGGCGAGGGCGAGTTGGTAGGCGTGGCGACGGCTGTGTGTGTGGGTGTGGCAGGGTCGGGGCCGCCGGTGACCGTCACGGTGTTGGTCGGCGTCACGGTCGCGTTGGTGTCGAGCGTGCCGGTGAGTGTCCAGGTGAGGGTTTGGCCGGCGGGGATCTCCACGGCGGGACAGGTTGCCGTTCCAGCGTTGATCGGGCAAGGCGTGCTGTCGGCATCCGCCTTCATGCTCGCACCGGTCACGCCCGCCGGAACGGTGTCGGTGACCACGACGTCGCGGGCGCGGGAGGGTCCGTTGTTGGTGACGGTGACCTGCCACTGGATCTGCTGCCCGGGGACGACGGGGTTGGTCTGCAGCACCTTCGACACGGTGAGGTTGGCCTGCGGCGAGGGCGAGTTGGTCGGCGAGGCCACTGCTGTGTGTGTGGGCGTCGCGGGGTCGGGCCCGCCGGTGACTGTGGCGGTGTTGGTCGGTGTGACCGTGGCGTCCTGCGCGAGCGTGCCGCTGAGCGTCCAGGTCAGGGTTTCCCCCGCCGGGATCTCCACCGCAGGACAGGTCGCGACTCCGCCGCTGATCGGGCAGTGGGCCCCGCCCGCATCGGCGGTCATCGTTGCGCCGGTGACGCTGGTCGGCACCTGGTCAGTCACCACGACATCACGGGCGCGGGAGGGTCCGTTGTTGGTGACGCTGACCTGCCACTGGATCTGCTGGCCCGGAACGACCGGGTTGGTGAGCAGCACCTTCGAAACCGTCAGGTTCGCCTGCGGCAAGGGCGAGTTGGTCGGCGAGGCGACGGCCGTGTGGGTGGACACCGAAGGGTCGGGCCCACCGGTGACCGTCACGGTGTTGGTCGGCGTCACGGTCGCGTTGGTGTCCAGGGTCCCGGTGAGGGTCCAGCTCAGGGATGAGCCGGCCGGGATCTCGACCGCCGGGCAGGTGGCGATCCCGCCGCTGATCGGGCAGTTGGCCCCGTCGGCGTCCGCCTTCATCGTCGCGCTGCTGACCCCGTTCGGCACCTGGTCCCGTACCGCCACGTCGCGCGCCCGCGACGGTCCGTTGTTGGTGACGGTGACCCGCCACTGGATCTGCTGCCCCGGCACGACCGGGTTGGTGAGCAGGACCTTCGACACCGTCAGGTTCGCCTGCGGCGAGGGGCTCGCGGTCGGCGAAGCGACCGCCGTCCGGGTGGACGCCGACGGGTCCGGGCCGCCGGTGACCGTTGCCGAGTTCACGGGCGTCGAGGTCGCGTCGGAGGCGAGCGTGCCCGTCAGCGTCCAGCTCTGCGACGAGCCGGCGGGGATCTCCACCGCCGGGCAGGTCGCGATCCCGCCGCTGATCGGGCAGCCGGTCCCGTCCGAGGCGGTCATCACGGGGTTGTTGACCCCGGCCGGCACCTGGTCGGTGACGACCACGTTCCGGGCCCGCGAGGGTCCGTTGTTGGTGACGGTGGCGACGGCGAGCCCGAGGGTGATGCCACGGCGGTGTGGGTCGGCGTTGAGGGGTCCGGGCCGCCGGTGACCGTCACGGTGTTGGTCGGCGTCACGGTCGTGTTGGCGTCGAGGGTTCCGGTGAGGGTCCAGGTCTGCGACGAGCCGGCCGGGATCTCGACCGCCGGGCAGGTGGCGACTCCGCCGCTGATCGGGCAGTTGGCGCCGCCCGCATCGGCGGTCATCGTCGCGCCGCTGACCCCGTTCGGCACCTGGTCCCGCACCACCACGTCGCGTGCCCGCGAGGGGCCGTTGTTGGTGACGGTGACCCGCCACTGGATCTGCTGCCCCGGCACGACGGGGTTGGTCAACAGCGACTTGGAGACGGTGAGGTTGGCCTGCGGCGAGGGGCTCGCGGTCGGGGAGGCGACGGCGGTCCGCGTGGACGCCGAAGGGTCCGGGCCGCCGGTGGCCGTCACGGTGTTGGTCGGCGTCACCGTCGCGTTGGCGTCCAGGGCACCGGTGAGGGTCCAGCTCAGGGACGAGTCGGCCGGGATCTCGACGGCCGGGCAGGTGGCGATCCCGCCGCTGATCGGGCAGTTGGCGCCGCCCGCGTCGGCGGTCATCGTCGCGCCGCTGACCCCGTTCGGCACTTGGTCCGTTACCACCACGTTCCGCGCCCGGGACGGGCCGTTGTTGGTCACCGTTACCCGCCACTGGACCGGCTGCCCGGGCACGACCGGGCTGGTGAGCAGCGACTTGGAGACGGTGAGGTTGGCCTGCGGCGAGGGGCTCGCGGTCGGGGAGGCGACGGCGGTGTGCGTGGGCGTGGCCGGGTCGGGGCCGCCGGTGACCACCGCCGTGTTGGTCGGTGTCACGGTGGCGTTCGGGTCCAGGGTGCCGGTGAGGGTCCAGGCCAGGGACGAGCCGGCCGGGATCTCGACCGCCGGGCAGGTGGCGACTCCGCTGCTGATCGGGCAGTTGGCGCCGCCCGCGTTGGCGGTCATTGTCGCGCCGGTGACTCCGGTCGGCACTTGGTCCGTCACCACCACGTTCCGTGCCCGCGAGGGGCCGTTGTTGGTGACGGTGACCCGCCACTGGATCTGCTGACCGGGCACGACCGGGCTGGTGAGCAGCGTCTTCGAGATGGTGAGGTTGGCCTGCGGCGAGGGGCTCGCGGTAGGGGAGGCGACCGCGGTGTGGGTGGACACCGAAGGGTCGGGGCCGCCGGTGACCACCGCCGTGTTGGTCGGCGTAGCGGTCGCGTTGGGGTCGAGCGTGCCGGTGAGGGTCCAGCTGGTGGTGCCGTTCACCGGGATCTCGACGGCGGGGCAGCTCGCGGTGCCGCCGCTGATCGGGCAGGAGACGCCGTCCTGGTCGTTGGCCATGCTCGCGGCGGTCACGCCGGCCGGGACCTGGTCCGTCACCACGACGTTGCGGGCGCGGGACGGGCCGTTGTTGGTGACCTTGACCTGCCACTTGATCTGCTGGCCCGGTACCACGGGGCTGGTGAGCAGCGTCTTGGAGACGACCAGGTTGGCCTGGTTGCCGGGCGGGACGGGGTTGGCGGTGCTGGTGCAGCTGGGGGAGCAGTTCGGGTCGGTGGCGCCGCCCGGCGGGGTGACGGTGGCCCGGTTGTCGAGGGAGCCGGTGGCGTCCGCCGGGACGGTGCCGGTGAGGCGGTAGGTGACCTGGCCGCCCGCCGGGAGGTCGACGGTGGTGTTGATGTCGCCGGTGCCGGAGGCGGGGCTGCCGCAGCTGCCGCCCCCGGCGGCCGTGCAGGTCCAGGAGAAGTTCCGGATCGTGGCGGGCAGGGTGTCCCTGACCGAGGTGCCGAGGGCGTCGGACGGGCCGTCGTTCTTGACCACGATGGTGTAGGTGAGCGGCTGGCCGGGCACGTACGGGTTCTTGTCGGGGGTCTTGGTGACCGACAGGCCGGTGGTGACGCGCCCGGGGGTGTCGACGGTGCTGGAGCAGGTAGGACCGCAGTTGGGGTCGGTGGTGGCGGCCGGCCGGGTCACGGTCGCGGTGTTCGACAGGGTGCCGATGGTGGAGGAGGGGACGGTGCCCGTGACCGTGTACGTCACGGAGCTGTTCGCCGCGATCGTGGCCGTCGTGTCGAGGTTGCCGGTGCCGCTCGCGGCGCCGCAACTGCTGCCGGTGCCACCGGACGCGCAGGTCCAGGTGAACCCGGACAGTGCGGACGGCAGCGCGTCGCGGACGGCGGCGTTGACGGCGGGCGCGGGTCCGGCGTTGCTCACCACGAAGGTGTAGGTGAGCCGCTGCCCCGGCACGTACGTGGTGGGGGAGGCGGTCTTCTTCACGGACAGGCCGACCTGGGTGACCCATTCGAGGACGATCTCGCCGTTGCCGCCGTCGCTGTAGCCGCCGCCGTCGCCGATTCCGCTGGTGTACTGGGCGTCGCTGCGGCCGCCCGAGGTGCCGCCGACGCCGTTGCCGCTGCTGTTGGTGCCGTTGGAGGTCTGGGTGTTGGTGACGCCGGCGCCCCGGTTGTAGCCGGAGCCGCCGCCGCCCATGCCGTTGGCGTCGAGCGTGCCGCCGCGCTGGCAGGCGCCGCCGCCACCGCCGTAGTAGCCGCCGCCGCCTCCGCCGCCACCCTCGTTCTGCGGGTTGGCGGCGCCGCGGCCGCCCTGGTACTGGCTCCCGGCGGTGGCGGCCGCGCACGCCGTCTGGGTGGCGGCGGCGCCACCCGCGCTCTGGGTGCCGCCCCGGCCGGAGGCCGCGGGCTGGTTGTCCTGGCCGCCGTTGCTGCCACCGCCGCCGCCCGCCGCCGGGGTGGTCGCGTCGGCGCCGGGGGAGGAGCCGCCGCCACCGCCGGCCACGACCAGCGGGTTGGTGCCGTAGGCGCCGTTCCACACGGCGCTCATGCCGCCGCCGCTGCCGCCCGTCGCACCGCCTCCGCCGACGTTGGTGAAGCCCTGACCGCCGGCGCCGCCGCCGCCGTACGTGGAGGTGGTGCTGTTCATCCGGCCGCCCTGGCCGACGGTCAGTGTCAGCGACTGACCGGGCGTCACCGCGAGGGTGCCGGTGGTGTAGCCGCCACCGCCGCCGCCGTACTGGCCGGTGTAGTAGGCGCGGGGGGAGCCCGCGCCGCCGGCGCCGAACACCCGGGCGTAGACGGCGGTCACGCCGGCCGGCACGGTGAAGGTCTGGTCGCCGCCGCTGTAGGTGACGCGGGTGCAGTTGGTGAAGCTGCCGGTCGGTGTGCACGCGGTCAGGGCCCGCTGCTCCCGGGGCAGGCCCTGCGGGCCGTAGGCGGGAGGGGCGGCGGCGAGCGCCAGTCCGCCCTGGGGGACCAGGCACAGCAGCGCGAGCACGCCGCGCATCGCCGTCCGGAACCGAGCGCCGAGCAACGACCTCACCGGGGCCATCCGGCGTCTCCTCTCGCGACCGTGCGCGTGCACGGGCACAGCTGGGCGGACAACACAAAAAATCAGGCGAATGTACGCAAATATCTGCAGATGAGATCAGAGACTGCCGAGGAGGAGCGTCCGTTGGGACGATCTGATGACGTGTCAGTCGCCTTTTGTGCTGGAATCAGCGCTTTCGGCCCATCCCGCTCATCGTTCGGCGCAACCGGGTGGAGCGGCCCCGGGACGGGACCGCCGTGTTGGGACCGGGCCCCGGGGCCCGGTCGCCCGCCGCCGTCAGTCGAAGGCCGGCACGGTGTCCAGGATCGCGAGCCGCGCGTTGGCCGTCCTGATGCTGCCGCAGAGCACCTGCGCGCCGCCGATGCGGTAGTTCTCGCCGCTGCCGGTGGCCTTGATCGCGGCGCCCTGGAGCGAGGTGTACTGCTTGTCCTGCAGGTCGTCCTTGCGCAGGTCGCGGACGACGATGAGCTTGCGGACCAGGTCGCCGGCGCCCTGCTGGGTGGCGAGGGCCTTCTTCTGGTCCTCGCTCAGTTTGGCGAAGGCCGCGTCGTTCGGGGCGAAGACGGTGACGTTCTCCATCGAGTCGAAGATGTCCTTCGCCTTGGCCGTCTTGACCAGGGCGGACAGCTGGGAGAGGTCCTTGGTCTGATCGATCGCGCCCAGCACCGGCAGGCGGCCCATCGCGTCGAGGCTGCCGGGGCCGTCGCCGGGCATCGCCGCGCAGGCCTGGCCGAAGGCCTTCTCGGGCGGCGGGGGCGCGACGGCCACCGGGCCGGGCCCGCCGGTCCCGGCGTCGACGCCGCCGCAACCGGCGAGCGCGGCGACGGCGAGCGCCAGGGCCGTGAGGAGGGCGGGGCGGTGGGTACGGCGGCTCATACGGGGATCCTCCAGGGGGAACCGGTCGAATCGTGCCGGATACGCCCCAGATGGTGACACCGCGCCGAGCCGCCGCCAGGGAGATCGGCCCCGCACCGCACCGCCCGTCACCCGTGCGGAGCCGTCCCCGGACCGGCGGCCGACCGGACCGCACCGGCCGCACCGGCCGCACCGGCCGACCGGACCGCACCGACCGCACTGGCCGACCGGGCCGATCCGGTGCGGCCCCTGCGCGGCCGCACCGGGGGCGTCATCCGGCGGTGCGCATTCCTCCAAGACGCCGTCCCCGGGACTGCGGCAGGCTTCTCCCGGAGGCACAGCCGACTCGAACGGCCCTAGGGGGGCTTCGTGGTCCGGGTCCGGCGGCCTCCGACCGAGAAGTCCACGACGAACCTGGGGGATGCACCATGCGCAAGGCCACGAAACTCACCCTGGCCGCCACGATGAGCGCCGCGGCGCTGTTCGCCGTCGCCGGCCCGGCCGCCGCGTCGAACACCGCCGTCACCGGCGCCGCCGCCTACTACGACCCGAACCGGAACAACTTCGGTCTCCAGGACACCAAGTCCGACGGCAACAGCGTCTTCATCGAGTACTGGATCAACGACGTGAAGCAGCCCCGCATCGTGAACTACAACGGCAACGGCTCCTGGCGGGACTACGTCGTGACCGTCGGCGAGGGCGGTGCGCTGCGGTGGAAGCTGTGCGTCGACATCTCCTTCTCGCCCGACCGCTGCTCCGGGATGGTCTACGACCGGGTCTGATCCCCGGCCCGCCGGCAGAGTCCGGCCGGTGACCGGGGCGGCGCCGATCCGGACGCGCCACCCCGGTCACCGGGGTTGTACCGCTGCTCCAGGACACCCACTCGCCATGACGAACAGCTGCAGGGCGGCCCCGGGGAGCAGGCCTCGCCGAGTCCGTACACCACCGGGGCAGCGCTGTGCCGGTCCCCGGGCGTCCCGTGCTACGTGGTCCGGGTGGGTTCGACGGTGCCGAGCGGGGCGGCCAGTGATTCCAGGCTGCGCCGTTCCGCCTTGACGCCGATCGCCGCCTCGACCAGTCCGGCGAGGGTCATCAGGGTCGCGCCGATGCAGAACGCCAGGGTGGTGTCGGAGACCTTCCCGCTGCTCACCAGGCCGTTGAACAGCAGGGGGCCGCTGATGCCGCCGATGGCGGTGCCGACGGCGTAGAAGAAGGCGATGCACATCGCCCTGGTCTCCAGGGGGAAGATCTCGCTGACCGTCAGGTAGGCGGAGCTGGCCCCGGCGGAGGCCAGGAACAGGACGGCCGTCCAGTAGGCGGTCATGGTGACGGCGGACAGCGAGCCGTGCTGGAAGAGCAGCGCGGTGCCGAACAGCAGTGCACCGGAGCCGATGTAGGTGCCGGCGATCATCGGTTTGCGTCCGACGGAGTCGAACAGGCCGCCCAGCAGCAGCGGTCCGAGGAAGTTCCCGACCGCGATCACCGCGAAGTAGTAGCCGGTGTCGCCCTCGGGGACGGCGAAGTACTTGGTGAGGATCACCGCGTAGCCGAAGGTCACCGAGTTGTAGAGGAAGGCCTGCCCGATGAACAGCGCCAGGCCGAGCACCGTTCGCCGCGGGTAGCGGGTGACGACCGTGCGGGCGATGGTGCCGAAGCCGAGCGGTCCGCGCTCGCGGATGCGGATCGGTGCGCCCTCGGTGGGCGGCAGCTCGCGGCCGTACTCCTCCCGCACGATCCGTTCGGCCTCGGCCACCACCTGCTCGGCCTCCTCGGCCCGGCCGTGGGTGAACAGCCAGCGCGGACTCTCCGGGACGTGCCGGCGCACCAGCAGGATGACCAGGCCGAGGACCACGCCGATGCCGAAGGCCAGCCGCCAGCCCAGGTCGGTCGCGAACAGGGCGGTGTTCAGCAGGGAGATGGAGGCGAAGGCGCCGATCGCCGCGCCGATCCAGAAGCTGCCGTTGATCACCAGATCGATCCGGCCGCGCACCCGGGCCGGGATCAGCTCGTCGATCGCGGAGTTGATCGCCGCGTACTCGCCGCCGATGCCGAATCCGGTGAGGAAGCGGCAGAGGAAGAAGAACCAGGCGGTCCAGGAGAACGCCGTGACGGCGGTGGCGGCCAGGTAGACGGCCAAAGTGATCATGAAGAGCTTCTTGCGGCCCAGCCGGTCGGTCAGCCAGCCGAAGAACAGCGCGCCGCTGCACGCCCCCGCGACGTAGACGGCGGCCGCGATCGTGGTGACCTGGGTCGTCGTGATGGTGATCCCGCTGCCGCTCTCGGCGAGCCGGGCCGCCATGTTGCCGACGATCGTGACCTCCAGACCGTCGAGGATCCAGACCGTCCCCAGCCCGATGACGATCCGCCAGTGCCAGCGGGACCACGGCAGCCGGTCCAGCCGCGCGGGGACGTCCGTCTCGATGACCCCGTCACCGGGGCGGTCCTGGGTCGATGGTGGTTGCCGCGCCTCTCGCTCCATGCCCTTCGCCGGGTCGGCCATGGTGAACCCCTTCCCTCGCGCCGGTAGGACCCCCGGCGTCTGCCCGGATCCCGCAGGACCACACCACACCATGCCAACCCGCTCATTCGGCGCATTCCGTCCGCCCGCCCGCCCGGCCACGCCGTGGCCGGGCGGGCGGGACGCGGTGTCCGTCCACGGGGCCCGTCCGCAGGACCTGTCGGGATCCGTCGCGCGCGGGGACGAGGAGTCCCGAGAAATTCTTCCGCGGGGCTGTCACATCCGTCGCGGGCTGCGGGTCAGTGGAGTGTTCGAGCAGCTGCGGCGGGGCGGGCCGGGATCGGTCCGCCACGTTTGCCCTCCTCTCCCTCTCCATTCGAATCAGGGGTATCCGTCATGTCTGTCGCCCACGTCGTCCTCGCCGTTGTCAGTGCTCTCTGGGTCGGCTTCTCGGGTGTCTCGCTCGCGCGCCGGGCGGAGTTCGTGACCCAGCCGCTCGTCGAGTACGGGGTGCCGCGCTCGTGGTGGGGCCCGCTGGCGCTCGCGAAGCTCGCCGGTGCGGCCGGCCTGCTGGTCGGTCTCGCCGTTCCGGCGCTCGGGGTCGCCGCCGCGATCGGCCTGATCCTGTACTTCCTCGGCGCGGTGATCACCTGTCTGCGGGCCCGCTCCTACAAGACCGTGGCCTTCCCGCTCCTCTACCTCGCCCCCGTCGCGGTCACCCTGGGCCTGGGCTTCGCCGCCTGACCGGGCGAGCCCGTGCCCCCGTCGCCGCTGCCGGCCGTCCGGCAGTGGCGCACGGGCGGGCGGCATGCGCAGGCGTCCACCTCGCCCATTGCAACAGTTCGACCGCTCCCGTTCCGAACCGATCGCCAGGAATACGAAGTCGGCACGGCGTTCGCGATTCCGGAAACGAACGGGCCCCAGCGCAGGAGAGAGCACCATGCTGAAGTTCGACACCCCCGCCCCGGTCACCGCCGCCGTCGACCTCCCGGCCGCCTCGGTGCGGTTCGTCGCCGCCGACCGGGCCGACACCACCGTCGAGGTCCTGCCCGCCGACGCGTCGGAGAGCCACGACGTGCTGGCCGCCGAGCGGGTCCGGGTCACCTGCGCCGACGGCCTGCTGCGCATCACGGCCCCGGAGGCGCCGCACCGGGACCTCGGCGACCCGGGCCGCATCCGGGTGACCGTCCGGCTCCCGTCCGGCTCCCGGGTCCAGGTCAGGGCCGCGCTCGGCGAGCTGCGCGGCGTCGGGCGCCTGGGCGAGGTCACCTTCGAGGGCGAACGGGGGACGGTCGACCTGGAGGAGAGCGTGGGCGCCCACCTCACCGTCAGGTCCGGCGACATCCACCTCGGCCGCCTCTCCGGCCCGGCCCGGATCACCACCCGGAAGGGCGACCTCACCGTCGCCGAGGCCACCGGCGGCGCGATCGACCTGCGCACCGGGCACGGCGACATCACGGTCGCCGCCGCCCGCGGCACCTGCGCCACCCTGAAGGCGACCACCTCCTACGGCCGGATCCTCAACACCCTGAGCGACACCCAGGACACCGCCGCCCGCCTGGCCCTCACCGCGACCACCTCCTTCGGCGACATCGCCGCCCGCAGTCTCTGAGCACCCATCGCGCCACCGCCGGCCGCCCGGACTCGGGGGGCCGCAGCGGCGTCCCCGGCCGGGTTCGGTCCGGCGGATCCTGGCAGGTCACACCGCAGTACGCTGGGGCGGTGCTGCTCCCCACCGTCCCGCGCACCAGCCCGCGGTCCGCCGTCGAACCGTCCATCGACACGCCGTTCGGCCCGCTGGCCTTCGCCACGACGATCGGGAACACGGTCCTTCCGCAACTGCCCGACGAGTTGTTCGAGCTGCCGGGCGACCGTACGCTCGCCCGCCGGGTGACTCCCGGGGCCACTGTCGAGATGCTGATCAACCCGTACGGTCCCGAGCTCGACCCCGACACCTGGGGACCGCTGACCGGCTGACAGAGTGGGCAAATGACCATGGACCGCGAGCACCCGGCCGATCTTTGCCCGGAACCCTGGCTGGGCGCCGCCCCGGCCCACGAGGATCTCGTCGCGGCGAAGGCGCTCGTCTACGACCGCTGCGGATTCTCCTGCTCGCAGCCGGTCCCTGAAGCCGAGAGCGCCGAGTACGCCGCCTACGAGTTCACCCTCGACGGCCTCGCTGTTCGGTTTCGCGCCGCCAGGACGACCCCCACCAAGGCGGGCCAGTTCGTCACGGTCTGGAAGAGGTCCCCGGCCGGACCCATCCAGCCGTTCGATGCCACGGACCCCGTCGACCTCTTTGTCATCAGCACCCGCGACGATCACCACTTCGGTCAGTTCGTCTTTCCCAAGGACGCGCTCCGCCGGCACGGCGTCGTATCGTCGAACGGTTCAGGTGGGAAACGAGCCTTTCGCATCTACCCGCCCTGGGTGACCCCTCCCAACCGCCAGGCCGGCAGTACGCAGGCGTGGCAGCTGGGCTTCTTCCTGCACCTGTACCAGGACGGGCCCGTCGACCTGGCCCGCGCCCAGGAGCTCTACCACCCGCAGGACAGCGCCGGCAGCGACCGGCCGTCACACCACCCCTGAGCGCCTACGAGCGACCTCGGTGACCCCGGAGTCGCAGGACATAGGGCTCCAGCTGGCGAGCAAGGCGTCAGGCCGTGCGCCGGTCCGGAACCTCGCACGATCGGGGCTGCCACGACGCCCCACTCCTTCCCGTCACTGTCATCCCGAGGAGTGCCGCCGCCGAGCCCAGAACAGGACATGGCCGTTGTCGCCCTCGGGCACGAACTCTTCGTGAACCACGTCGAGGCCGGCTCGCACGAGCCATGAGCGGTTCGTCGCGGCGTCCGCGTGACTCCACCACATCGCCGCCCCGCCACCGAGCCAATTCTCATCGGTCCCGGTCCAGGCCCGATGCCCGGTGGTGGCCAGAAACCAGCCCCCGGGCCGCAGCCAGGAAGCGATCCGACCGAGTAGGGCAGGCTGTTCCTCCACCGGAATATGGATCAGGGCGTACAGACAGACCACGGCGTCGAAGCTCTCTTCGGGGAACTCCAAGGTCGTGGCGTCAGCCCGGATGAAGTCGGCGCCCGGCACGAGTTCGCGGGCCCTGCGGATCTGGACCTCACTGATGTCGACGCCCGTCACGCGGTGACCAGCTGTGATCAAGGACCGGGCCGCAGGGACACCGGTGCCGCACCCGATGTCCAGGACGGTGCCTGCCGCCGGCAGTCGGCCGAGCAACTCCTCGATCCACGGTCCGTACTTCGTCTCGCTGCCGAATGTCCGCTCATAGTGTTCCGAGAGCAGGTCGTACCCCCGCCGGACCACCTCTTTGGGATCTTCAACGTCCACGCGGCGCACGCTAAGGCCGCATCGCCGAGAACGCGACTCCTTTTCGGCTCAGGTCCGGCTGCCGGAGCTGACCTCACCGCATGATCGACCCCCGAAGAACCTCCGAAGTCGACCACTCAGCGGTCGGGGGCGGCGTCCTCGATGGCGGCGAGCAGGAGTGCGTGGACGGTGGCGGCCGCCTCCTGGGTGGCCGGGTCGGGGTCCGTGAGCTGCGGTGTGATCAGCTCGGCGGCCGCGGCGAGGAGCGGGACCGGCACGGTGGCCTCGCGCAGGTGGAGGAGCTGGGAGGCGGCGCGCTCGCCGGGGGTGGCCCGGGTGCGGGCGTCGGGGATCAGGGAGGTGAGGCCCCGGGGGAGGGGCTGGGTGCTGGTCACCCGGTCCATTCTTCCGCCTCCGGGGCGCCGGCGATCACCACGGCCGGTCGGTGAGTTCCTCTCTTCACCTTCGCGCCGGGGTCGGCCGTCCGAGGCCGAGCATCGCCTCGGCGACCGCGTCCGTCGCCGCGTCGGGGATCCCGATGGCGGCGTGTTCGAGCACGAGGAGGCGTGCGCCGGGGATCTCGCGGGCCAGGGCCTCGCCGTTGCCGAGGGGGAAGAGCGGGTCGCGGCGGCCGTGGACGACGAGTGCGGGGAGGTCGATCGTGGGCAGGCGTTCGCGCCAGCGGGGTCGGCAGTCGAGCCGGGTGAACACGGTGCCCAGCTGGTTGGCCAGCTGGACCGGGGGCGCGGTGCCGGGGGTGCGGTCCCAGATCCGCGCGGCCTGCTCGCGCGCGGCGGCGGGGTCGTCGCCGCGGATGCCGGCGCCGGTGGCGGCGAACTCCGCGACCGCCTCCCGGTCGGTCCAGTCGGGCATTGGACGGGCGAACAATCGGCCCATGGTCGCCCGGTCGTGGTCGGGGAGGTCCTCGTCGGGCGGGCCGGGAGCGACCGGGCGGGTGCCGGCCAGGGTGAGGGCGGAGAACGCGTCGGGGTGGTCGAGGGCCGCGACCTGGGCGACCATCCCGCCGACGCCGGTCCCCGCGAGGTGCGCGGGTGCCCCGCCCAGCGCGCGGGCGAGGGCGGCGGCGTCGGCGGCGAGGTCGCGCAGGGTGTAGGCGGGCGCCTGCGGGTCCACCGTCGCCGACTCCCCGCTGTCGCGCAGGTCGTAGCGCACCACCCGGCGCCCGCCGGCGGCGAGGCGTTCGCAGAGCGCGTCGGGCCAGGAGAGCATGGTCGGCCCGCCCGCGAGCAGGACGAGCGGTGCGTCGTGGTCACCGAAGGACTCGATGCCCAGGACGGTGCCACGGACGGCGACGGTGGCCATCTCAGATCACCGGCCGTTGCCGTTGCCGTCGCGGCCGAGGCCGCGGTCCGGTGCGCTCATGTCGCCCGTCGCGGGGATGCCGTCGGTGCGGGCGTAGCGCAGGTACACGGTGCCCTCCGGACCGGCGGCCGGCGGTTCGAGGAGGGCGAGGTTCATGGGCACGGCGCCGCCGTCGAACACCTTCTTCCCGACGCCGAGCACGATCGGGTGCACCCACAGGTCGAGGCGGTCGAAGAGCCTCTCCCGCAGCAGCGTCTGCACCAGGTCCAGGCTGCCGACGACCTTCACGTTCTCGTGCCGGTCGCGGATCTCGCGCACGGCGGCGGCCAGGTCCGGGCCGAGCTGCGTGGAGCCGTCCCACGGGAGCTCCGGCTTGCCGCGGGAGGCCACGTACTTCGGGACGCGGTTGAACAGCTCGGCGATCTCGCCGTCCTTCTGGTGCGGCCAGTACGCGGCGAAGATGTCGTACGTCCGCCGGCCGAGCAGCAGGGCGTCCGTGCCCTCGTACGCGGCGAGGATCTGTGCCCCGGTGACCTCGTTCAGCAGGGGCGCCTGCCAGCCCCCGAACGGGAACCCCGCCGGGTCCTCGTCCGGTCCGCCGGGTGCCTGTGCGACGAGGTCGAGGGTGGCGAACAGTTCGATCTGGACGATTCCCATGTCTCTACTCCCGGAGTGCGTGGTTGTCCCTTCGAGATGTAGACCGGCCGGGCCCGGAAAACTCATCGCCACGCCGGTACCCGTTTTTCCGTACCCGTCGGCCGGGGGCCGTGCGCGGTGGCCCCCGGCGCGCGGTCGCGGTGTCAGGCCGGGACCGGTGCGGAGCCGAACTGGCGGGCGAGGTAGTCGAACCAGGTCCGGTGGAAGGCGGCGGCCAGCCGGGAGCCGGGGGCGATGAGGTCGAACGCGTGGTAGGCGCCGGGGTAGAGGTGGAGCTCGACCGGGACGCCCTGGGCGCGCAGCCGGGCCGCGTAGTCGAGGTCCTCGTCCCGGAAGCAGTCGAGGTCGCCGACGGTGATGAAGGTGGGTGGCAGGTCGGCGAGGTCGGCGGCGCGGGCGGGGGCCGCGTACGGGCAGACGTCCTCGGTGCCGGCGCGGTCGCCCAGGATCGCCTGCCAGGCCAGCAGGTTGGTCGAGCGGTCCCAGATCCCGATGTCGGTGATCTCGTGGCTCGACGCGGTCTGGTTGCGGTCGTCGAGCATGGGATACGTCAGGGACTGGAACAGTGGTGCCACGCCGCCGCGGTCGCGGACCATCAGGGCCGTGGCCGCCGCGATCCCGCCGCCGCCGCTCTGGCCGGCGATGCCGATGCGGCTGCCGTCCAGGCCCAGGGCCTCCGCCTCCCGGCAGAGCCACTGGTAGGCGGTGAAGCCGTCCTCGGCGGCGCCGGGGGCGGGCGTCTCCGGGGCGAGCCGGTAGTCGACGGCGGCGACGGCGCAGCCGAGGCTCGCCGCCAGCTTGGTGAGCCACGGCTCGTCCTGGGCGGCGAAGCCGAGCACTTGGCCGCCACCGTGGAACCAGACCAGTACCGGCAGCGGTCCGGTCGCGGTGGTGGGGCGCAGCAGGCGGACCGGCACCTGCACCTCGTGGCCGTCCGGGCCGTCCGCCCGGCCCGCTCGGCCCGTTCCGTCGGCTCGGCTCGCGAGGAGTTCCTCGACGGTGACCGACGGGTCCGCCGGCGAGCTGTCGGCGGCGGATTCGGCCTGGGCGCGGAAGGCCGCGCGCGTGGTGGCCAGGTCGGTCAGGTCGAACGCGCCGTTCGGGGTCATGGGGACCGCGTCGAGGGCCAGGCCCAGCTCCTGGTCCATCAGCCGACGGGAATCGGGCCTGCGGGTTGCAGGGATGCAGGTGTCGGGCGTGCGCGAATCGGCCATGGTCGTGCCTGCTTTCGGGGAGGGAGGGTGCATCGGGGGAGACGGATCAGGCGCGGAACGAGTCGATGACGACGACACCGGTGGGCCCGTACGTCTCCAGGGACTCCAGGACCTCGCTCGCCTCGTGGAGGCCGACGGTGCGCGAGACGATCCGGCCGGGGCTGAGCCGGCCAGCGGCGATCATGTTCAGCATGGTGCCGAAGCGCTGGCCCTGCATGCCGAATGCGCTCAGGAACTCCAGCTCCTTGACCATCATGACGTCGATCGGCAGGGCGACGTCGCCCTGCTCCGCGGCGGTGGTGTGCCCGAGCTGGAGGTGGCGGCCGCGGGTGCGCAGGGACAGCACCGAGTTGCGGCAGGCGGCGGCGATGCCCACGGCGTCGACCGACACATGGGCGCCGCCGCCGGTCAGGGTCTTCACGGCCTCGACGGGGTCGGTCGCGGCGGCGTTCACGGTGTGGACCGCGCCGAGCGCGCGGGCGGCGTCCAGCTTGTCGTCCGTGATGTCGATCGCGATGACGTTGGCGCCCGTCGCCGCGGCGATCTCCACCGTCGACAGCCCCGTGCCGCCCCCGGCGCCGTAGACCGCGACCCACTCGCCGCCGCGGACCCGCGCCTGGTCGACGACCCCGTGGAAGGCCGTCATGTAGCGGCAGGCCAGCGCGGCGACGTCGGTGAAGCCGACGCCCTCGGGCACCTCGACCAGGTTGACGTCGGCGAAGCGGACCATGACGTACTCGGCGAAGGCGCCCCAGTACGAGACCCCGGGCACCAGGGAGTCCACATGTTCGCAGACGTGCTGGTTGCCGCTGCGGCACAGCCCGCAGGAGCCCTCGCCGGGGTTCATCGGGAAGATCACGCGGGCTCCCTCCTGCCACCCCCGGACGTCGCGGCCGACCTCCACCACGGTGCCGGCGAACTCGTGTCCGAGCACGAACGGGGCCTGGACCCGCGGTCCGCCGGTCCAGAACTGCCCGGCCCACAGGGCCCAGTCGGTCCGGCAGATGCCGTTCGCCCCGACCCGCACGATCGCCCCGTCCGGCGGGCAGACGGGGTCGGGCACGTCCTGGAGGACGAGCGGGCGGTGGAGTTCCTCGATGACTGCGGCGCGCATGGCGCGGCCTCCTCGTGCTGCGGGGTGAAGACGCGTGGAGCGGGGAGCCGTCACGCGAAGTCCACCGGTTCAAGCGGTGGACCTGGAAGCTAGCCGCTTGTTCGGAACAATGTCAACCGCATAGAGTGGTGGACATGAAGGGTGAGCTGAAGGACGCAGCACCGGTCGGCGCGGGCGGCGCGGACACGGGCGGTACGGGCAGTACGGGCAGTACGGGCGTTACGGACGGAACCCGGGAGGGGCGTCAGCGCGCCAAGGCCGACTTCCGCTTCGACGACGCGCGGCTGTGCTTCGCCTTCGCCGGCACCCTGGCCGACCGCGGCACCGGCACGCCCTTCGAACGGCTGGCCCGGCCCGAGGACTTGAGCCGCTGGTCGGTGGAGAGCGGCTGCACCACGGCCGCACCGCCCTGCACCGCGGCCGACCTGGAGCGGGCGCGACACCTCCGCGAGGCGATCCACCGCACCGGCCGGGCCCTCGCGGAAGCTGTCCCGCCGGCCCTGGAGGACATCGCGCTCGTCAACCGCGCCGCCGCCGAGCCGCCCTCGACACCCGAACTCGCCCCCGACGCCACCACGGTGTGCTGGCGCGGCGACGGGATCGCGGCGGTACTGTCCATGGTCGCCAGGGACTTGATCGCACTCTGCGCCTCGGAGCACCGAGCCCACGTCCGCCTCTGCGGGAACCCCGACTGCGAAGTCCCCTTCGTCGACACCTCCCGCGCGAGCGCCCGCCGATGGTGCTCGATGAAGACCTGCGGCGCCCTCGCCAAAAAGCGTGCCTACCGCGCGAGGAAGCAGACACCGGAGCGTTGAGGCCGCACCGCCGCCCGGGCGGTCACCGGGCGGCGGTGCGGCTCTGCCCGATGTGGTACTCGACGGAACCGCACAGGCCGAGCGCGTCCTGCGGATCGTCGGCCCGGTGCCCGAACCGGCGGACGAGCACAACTGAGTCGAGGGTGACCTCTGCGCGGGCCAGCACGAACAGCAGGGTGAGCAGGGCGGCGCGGGCGTTGCCGTCGTCGAACGGGTGGAAGAAGCAGACATCGAGGTGGGCCCGGGCCGCCCTCGCGGCCAGGGAGAGCCGGCCGTCGGCCGCCTGCGCCAGGCAGGCGTCGAGCCGGGCGCGGGTGTCGGGGCCGATGCCGTAGCGCTCGCCGCCGCCCTTGGCGAAGGCGGGGAGGGTGCGCAGCCGCGGGGGTTCGGAAGTACCCAGGACGTGCTGCTGCCAGCCTCGCAGCAGCTCGAAGTCGAGGGCCGCTCCGCGTGCCGCGTCGGCCCGAACCAGCTCCAGTGCGGCGAGCAGGCCGGCGCCGCGAGCGGGATCCACGACGGCGTCGAAGGAGCGGAAGTCCTCCGCGGCCCCGTCCCGGGCGGGAGTCACCGGTCCACCGTCGTCACTGCCGTCGCTCTCCGGCCACGGCACGCTGTCGCGCACTTCGATCCAGCGCTCCAGGTGGTCCGGGAGAGGGCCGGGGTCCGGCGGCGACCAGCGGGTGTCCTGCGGGCGCAACGGGCCGACCAGTTTCTCGGCGATGTCCTCCGCCAGGACGGTGTCCGGCGAGGTCCAGCTCTCGAATCGACCGCCGACCGCCTGCCGCACCAGCCGCGCGGCCGACTCGGGGGAGACACCCCAGTAGCCGAGGAACCAGCCCAGGACCTGCAGGCAGTGCCCGTACCAGCCGCTTTCGGCGCCCGTGCGATCGGCCACCCGCAGGATCAGGTTCCGGGCGGCGCGCTCCCACAGGATTCGGTCCGCCACCAGGGTCTCCGGATTCAGCGGGTAGGCCTCGAACCGCTCGGCGAGGTCCTCCAGCCACTCGCGCCACTCGCACAGTGCCGCGACGACGTGGTCGGCGGTCTCCTCCGGGGTGGTGATCGAGTGCGAGCCGCAGCACCAGCTTCCGACCG
The DNA here is from genome assembly GCF_001279805.1 of Streptomyces sp. XY431. Lineage (NCBI taxonomy): Bacteria > Bacillati > Actinomycetota > Actinomycetes > Kitasatosporales > Streptomycetaceae > Streptomyces > Streptomyces sp. XY431. Next base: position 41,636 of record NZ_LGDO01000256.1, on the reverse strand, counting down.
GCCCCCCGTCGACGTCCCCCTCGCCGACCGACCAGCGCCACCCCGCCGCCCATCGGCCGTAGCGCTGCACCAGCACGTGCGTCATGGCATCGGACCACGGCTTGGCCACGTCCCAGGCCCAGTTGACCCGGGTCGGATCGAAATCGGGGTCCGGCCGGGAGGGTACCTGTTGCGCCGGGCCGAGGGAGCGGACCACGCGCGCCGCCGAGGCGGGATCGAAGGGGTGGTCGGCCGGGTCGACCTCGTCCCAGGTGAGGCCTGCGGGGTGAAATGTCTTCGACACCCGGTCAGGGTGCCACGGGGGCCGGGTGTATGCGCAACGGCGTTTCCGCCCGGGCGCCGACCGTTGTGCCGGCCGCGGCGCAGGCCGTCTCGGCCGGCCGGGTCAGGCCCGCCCGCAGCGTCATCACGAACACCATCACTGTCAGTAGAGGATGCGGCCCTGCAGTGCGGGCGGATTGAAGGGACCGGCCTGGCGGGAGAGGAAGGATCCGCTGGGGGTGCGGTCGTTATGGCGGCCCCAACTCCGAGGAGGAGGGCGATGGTTGTCGTGATTCTCTTCATCCGCAAGGTCACCGTGGTGGAGAGGATGCGAGCACGCGGGCTCCTTGTCTGCATGGCCACGACATCCCACCATGCGCAAACGGTGCCCCTTCCGCACGGATCGTCCGGTCCGCCCCGGGGGAGGTCGGTCCTGGGGCAGGATGATCACCATGACGACAACGACGGATATGACGGACGGCCTGACCTGGCTCGCGGAGCCGCAGTCGATCGCCTACGGCGGGTACAGCGTGGTCCTGGCCCGGGGACTGGCGTCGGAGGAGTTGGTGGACCGGATCGCCGCGGCGGCCGGGCCCGCGGTCGTGGCCAGGCCGCTCGGCCCGTACACCGGCGAGGACTTGACGGAGGAGTACGAGCTGGAGTTCGCGAGCGACTCCGAGGACATCGCGCTGCGCCACGGGCGGATCGGCGACCTCGCCTTCGCCGTCGCGTACGGCTACTGGCAAGGAGAGTTGGCCGTCGGGCCGGCCGTGTCGCGCGACGGCGCCGAGGTGTTCCACCTGGAGTTCGAGGAGGCGAACGGCAAGCCCGTGCCGCCGTTCTTCTCCGCCTGGCGGGACGGCCGACCGCTGTGTTCCTTCAACCTGCACCTGGACGGCAGCTGGGGCTCGGCCGCGGTCGAGGGTGAGCCGGCGACCGCCGCCGCGGTGACGGCGGCCCTGGCCGAGGCGGGGCTGCCCGACCCGGAGCGCGGGCGGGACGACCTCCACCGCACCAGCCTGGGTGTGCTCGCCCGCTCCTTCGGGCTCGCTCTTCCGCGCGCCGCGGTGGTCGAGGGTGAACTGCCGGCGGTACTGCTGGAGGTCGGCTGACCCGGCGCCGCGACGGGTGCCGGACGGGCAGTTCCGGAGCGCTGGAGGGGCAGAACGACGGGGGCGGACGGGGCAGAGCGGTAGGGCGGGCGGTGCCGGGAGACCCCGTCCGGCTGTGTCGAGGGGAAGCGTTCTCGCAGGTCGGGCGGGGTGGAGTCGGCTCCGGCGGGCCGGATCGGGAGTGCAGGGGCGTCGGGCCGGGCGGGGAGCGGGCCGCAGTACTGTCCGGCGGGGTTCCGACGGCGGTGCCGGGAGGCCCCGCTCGTCCGTACTTCGTCCTCGGGGGATCTGCCATGTCGGCTCGCCGTACTCTGCTCGTTCCGGCCGCGCTCGTCGGCGTCCTCCTCGCCGTGAGCGGCTGCGGACCCGACGACCCGAGCGGCCCGGGACCGACGCAGGCCGCGACCGGAACACCGGCGGTCGCGACACCGACCGGCGCCCCGGCCAGCGCTTCGGCCAGCGCCCCGACCTCGGCGCCGAAGACCACGACGCCGACGGTGCCCACGGCGGACGCGCCGCCGACCGGTGCGGCGGCCACGCCCGCCGGCGGAGGTGCCGACGATTCCTACGCCTACACCCACCCCTGTGACACCAAGGACCTCACCATCCGGGTGACCGCCCGCCCCGAGGCGCCGAGCCAGCGGGTGATCGAGGTGCGCAACCAGGGCGCGCGCTCCTGCGGCCTGAGCTACTTCCCGCTGGTCAGCGTGGGCGACTCGCACGCCGCCGACCGCAGCAAGGACCTCAGGCCGCTGGTCCCGGGCGGGCTGGGCGGCCCGCCCGCGTACCCGGTCGGCGCCGGGCGGACGGCGTACGCGGTGATCGACCTCAACCCCGGCGGCGGATCCGCCGCGACCACGGCCGGGGTCGACGAGCTGAACGTGCTGGCCGACGGTGACCACATGCCGACCGGTGAGACCCGGAACTTCCCGCTCGGCCCCGGTGCGAAGGTCCGGGCGCCCAAGCTGGGCCTGTACCGGGCCACCGTCGCCGACGCGGTCGCGAGCGCCGCCACCGCGGACCAGCGGCAGTAGCGGCGTCGACCCGGCGCGTCGACCCGGCCGGCGTCGGCGCCGCCCGCGCTCAGCCGATCCGGAGGGCCTTGACGCCGGAGAGGAGCGGGACGAGCTGGAAATTGCCGTCCCCGGCACCGCAGGAGGGCTGGGTGTCGGGGGTGTTGGAGATGTTGGTCCCGGCCTTGAAGCGCCCGTCCCTGCTCGGGGCGAAGGTGGTGAAGTGGTCGCGGAAGCCCTCGTAGTAGTACATGCACTGGTGCAGGTTCAGGTACCGGCCGGCGGTCAGGTCCAGTGGCGTGGCGCTCGACAGCAACGGGATGGGGTGGTCCGTCCCCCCGCCGCCGCAGAAGGGGTCGGTGTCGCGGGTGTTGGAGACGTTGGTACCGGCGACGAACTTGACGTCGGTGGTCCCGACCGTCGTGGTGAGGTGGTCCTGGTCGTAGTCGCTCCAGAAGACGCACTGGTGCAGGTTGAGGTAGCGCCCGGTGGTCAGGTCGTAGCCCTCGGCGGCCGTGTAGACACTGGGCTCGTAGGTCCCGTCGCCCGGGCCGCACACGGCCGCGGGCACGGGGGTGTCGGAGATGTCCGTGCCGGCAGTGAACCGGCCGTCCCGGCTCGGGACGAGGGTGGTCATGAGGTCGAAGCTGGTCGGCAGGAACGGGCCGTGGTAGACGCACTGGTGCAGGTTCAGGTACCGGCCCGCCGGGGGCGCCGGGGCTGCGGCGGAGGCGGAGGTGGCGGCGGGAACGGGGCCGACCAGGGCGGCCACGGACACGGCGGTGGCCGCGAGCGCGGCGGAGCGTGGGAGCACACGCATGGGGGACTCTCCTCGATGCGGTCGGTGCGGCGGCTCGGGACGAGCGGCCGTCACGCACGAGGCTTCCCGCTGCCTCCGGAGGCCCCGGCCGTGGGACGGGAACTTCACCTGAACCGACCTTCCCGACGGCCCGGGCCGGGGCCCGGCGCGTCCCGGGCCTGTCGTTCGTCCACGGGCCTATGGTGCTGGGTGCTCCCGCCCAGACCCTCCCGGAGGACACCGATGGCCGTTCCCGCGCTGGACCATTCGACGACCCGCTACTCCCTGCACCACGCCTACTGGATGGCGCGCGCGGCGGGCCTGGCGCCGCTGGACCGTGAGGCCATCGAGGAACAGGCGCGGGCGTGGGGCTTCCAGGAGGTCAGGCACTTCGAGTCCAAGCACGCCATGCCGTTCCCGATCGAGGACACCCAGGCCTACGTCATGGCCGGTGACCGCATGATCGTCGTCGGGTTCCGGGGTACCGAGGTGCTCAAGATCTACGACTGGCTCACCGACGTGAACACCCCGCCGGTCCCCGGCCCGGCGAACAAGGGCTTCGTGCACTACGGCTTCCACCAGGCACTGCAGTCCGTCTACCCCGGGATCCGCGACACCGTGAAGGAACTGCGCACCGGGAACCAGAGCGTCTGGTTCACCGGACACAGCCTCGGCGGCGCGCTCGCGATGCTGGCCGGCAGCAGGTTCTACTTCGAGGAGCCGCAGCTCCTGCCGGACGGCATCTACACCTTCGGCCAGCCCCGCACGTGCGAGCGCCTGCTCGCCGACGCCCACAACGCGGCCTTCCGGAAGCGCTGCTACCGCTTCGTCAACAACAACGACATCGTCCCCCACCTGCCGCCCGGACCGTTCTTCACCCATGTCGAGGCACTGCGCTACTTCGACGTGGACGGCCGCCTCCACGAGTCCATGCCGCTCGTGGCGGGGCTGAAGGACCGGGCCAAGGGCTTCGTCACCGACCGGCCGGCCCCCGAGACGGACGCCATCAGGGACCACCACCTGCCCAACTACCTGGCCGCGTTCGAGAAGAGCCTCGCCGCGTCCGGCTGAACGCCGCACGACACCTCCGCCTCGCCGCCGGGGCCCCGCCGTCACCCTCGCCACGGACCTCGTCGCCGTCGGTGTCCGGTGAGGTCCGGCGGGGGGGCGTCCTCGGGTGGCCGGGGCTTTCGGGTCAGGGCGGTTCATTTGATCAAGGCCCGGACATGCCCACCCGTGAAAGCGCGAGGCCCCTCTGTTGAGCCCGGTTGAATGTGACCGGTCTGCGGCGGTTCGGCTGCCCGGAACGCTCGCTCAGGCTCATCCGAGTGAGATGGTTTGCCAAGTCAGAGTCAAGGTTGTAACTGGTATCAGGCCAGGCTGCAGTGAGCCACTGCCCGTCATTCCATTGGTGATCGGAAATGTGAACTGGTCGAGCCCGGCAACCAAGCGTGAATGGGTCAATTCTGGGACCGGAACCCACAGAAATAAGTTCTTGGCGGCCGTATCCCATTCCCATTCTCCCTCATTGCTGGAGGTTCTCGCGAGAAATGCGAGAGGTCCCCACCACTTGCCTCTCGGTCGAGGATCCGACAGCTTGGCGTCGTCCCATTGAAGATCGACTTGGGTCGTCCGAGGATCCCAGCTCGGAATGATATTCACCGTTGCGCCGTGCATCATGACTGCCCCCTGGTGCGGCAGGAATCTTGAAATCTGTTGGCCGCGTCATGTAATTCCATCGTGCATCCCATGGTGGTGCCCCGCTGCCCGACGGTCGGTCGAAAGCCTGATAGGACCTGAGCATTTCGATGGCGAAATCGGGTTCGGCAAGGCCGTGCCGTCGCGAACAGATGTTCGGGCACACGGTTCGGCCCGTGCCCGTGCCCCCGGCGGCGACCCGCCGGCTCCGCCGCCGGAGTGACACCGGATGCGGGATGCCGCCGTACCTGGCTTCCTTGAATGGGGCGGAAGGCCGTGGGTCCCCCGAACGGACGCCGAACCGGTGGCGCCCGGCGTCCGCCGGCCGACGTCCGCCGCCCGACGCCAGACTGCGGAAGGTGAGTGCCGTGAACGCTGCTGACGACCGGAGGCCCGGCCAGGACGGTGCCGACCCGGTGGCGGAGCGGGAGCCGAGCGTGGGCGCGGAGCCGTCGCGGCGGCCGGAGGCCGCGCCCTACCACCATCCGGCGGCGGGTTGGGGTGCGGCACGGAGCGTGACGGAGTTCCTGGTCCGCGAGCGGACCCTGCTGGACGGCCCGCGGGCGATCCTGAAGATGAACCACGAGAACGGCGGCTTCGACTGCCCGGGCTGCGCCTGGCCGGACGACACCAAAGGCCTGCACCTGGACATCTGCGAGAACGGCATCAAGCACGTCACCTGGGAGATGACCCGCAAACGGGTCGGCCGGGAGTTCTTCGCCGCGCACACCGTCACCGAACTGTCGCGGTGGAGCGACTTCGCGCTGGAGGACCAAGGCCGCCTCACCGAGCCGATGGTATACGACGAGGCCACGGACCGGTACGTGCCGATCGACTGGCAGCAGGCCTTCGACCTGTTCGGCGAGAGCGTGCGCGCCCTGGCCGACCCGAACCAGGCCGCGTTCTACACCTCGGGGCGGCTCGGCAACGAGGCCACCTTCCTGTACCAGCTGATGGCCCGCGAGCTCGGCACCAACAACCTCCCCGACTGCTCGAACATGTGCCACGAGGCATCCGGTCGCGCCCTGCAGGCCGCGCTCGGCACCGGGAAGGGCACCGCCGACCTCAAGGACTGGGAGATGGCGGACGCGTTGTTCATCCTCGGTGTCAACGCGGCGTCCAACGCGCCCCGGATGCTCACCGCGCTGGCCGACGCGACCCGGCGCGGCGCGCGGATCGTGCACGTCAACCCGCTGGTCGAGGCCGCCGCGACCCGCACCATCGTGCCGCACGAGTTCCTCGACATGGCCCTGTTCAAGGCGACGAGCACCAGCACCCTCAACCTCCAGGTCCGCATCGGCGGCGACATGGCCCTGCTGCGCGGTATCGCCAAGGCCCTCCTGGAGCAGACCGCGCAGGACCCGAAGGCGCTGGACGCGCAGTTCGTCGAACGGCACACCACCGGCTTCGCCGCCTACCGCGACCTGTGCGAGCGGACACCTTGGGAGGAACTGGAACGGCAGAGCGGCCTCAGCCGCGAGCAGATCCTGCACGCCGCCCGGATCTACCGGGAGGCGGACCGGTCGATCTTCTCCTGGTGCCTCGGCGTCACCCAGCACGAGCACGGCGTCGACGCGATCCGGGAGATCGTCAACGTCCTGCTGCTCCGGGGCAACATCGGCCGCGAGGGCGCCGGCCCGTCCCCGGTGCGCGGGCACTCCAACGTCCAGGGCAACCGCACCTGCGGCATCGACCACCGGCCCGCACCCGAGTTCCTGGACCGCCTCTCCGCCGTCTGCGGCATCGACGCGCCGCGCGAGCACGGCAAGGACACGGTCGCCACCATCGGGGCGATGGCCCGCGGCGAGGTGAAGGTCTTCGTCGGCATGGGCGGCAACTTCGCCCTCGCCGCACCCGACACCGACTACACCTACCGCGCACTGCGCCGCTGCGAGCTGACGGTCCACGTGTCCACCAAGCTGAACCGCAGCCACCTGGTGCACGGACGGCGGGCGCTGATCCTGCCGTGCCTGGGCCGCACCGAGCAGGACCACCAGCGCGGCGGCCTCCAGGCCACCTCGGTGGAGGATTCCATGAGCATGGTCCACCTGTCCGTCGGGATGAAGAAGAAGCCGGCCTCCCGCCACCTGCTCTCCGAGCCGGCCGTCATCGCCGGCCTCGCCCGGGCCGCGCTGCCGGACAGCGCCACCCCGTGGGAGTGGTACGTGGAGGACTACGACCGGATCCGCGACACCATGGCCGAGGTCCTGGACGGCTTCGAGGACTTCAACCGGCGGGTGCGGCTTCCGCTCGGCTTCCGGGTCAAGCAGCCCGCCCGCGAACTCGTCTTCCTCACCCCGTCCGGCCGCGCCGAGTTCTCCGCCGCCCCGCTGCCCGACGTCGTGCCCGCGCCCGGCACGCTGGTGCTCGGCACCATGCGCTCGCACGACCAGTGGAACACCACCATCTACTCCGACAACGACCGCTACCGCGGCGTCAAGAATCTGCGCACGCTCATTTTCATGAACCCGGACGACATGCGGGCACGCCACCTCGCCGAGTTCGACCCCGTCGACATCACCGCCACCGCCCGGGACGGCTCCACCCGCTCCCTGCACGGCTACCTCGCCGTTCCCCACGACCTGCCCCGCGGCTGCGCGGCCGGCTACATGCCGGAGATGAACGTGCTGTGCGCGATCGGCGACTACTCCACCCAGAGCGACCAGCCGATCATGAAGCACCTCAACGTCACGGTGGCCCCCGCCGCCGAGGGGACCGCCCGGGAGACCACCCGCCCGGAGTGATGCGGAGCCGGGGCACGGTCCCCGGTGCGGATGTCTCGGGAATATGAGAGTGAACGCCTCAGATTCCCTCACAGGGCTTCAGGATTAGTCGTTCAAATAAATTGATGGTGCTCGATCCGAATCTGATCCGGATCGAGCACTGATCCTCTCGGGAATCGTTGAAGTCGAGGACAGGAAATCGACTCGGCGGGGAATGAGATCGACCTCGAAACCGGGGTGCCGCTCTGAGGCGGGGCCCGGTCAGGTGCGGCGGGTGACGGCGACGCCGGCCAGGCAGAGGGCGCCGCCGGCGAGGGTCAGCAGGGCGGGGGTTTCGCCGAGGAGGAGCCAGGCCATGGCGACGACGAGGGCCGGGACGGAGTAGGTGGTGGCGCCCATGCGGGCGGCGGTGGTGCGGGAGAGGGCGTAGGCCCAGGTGGTGAAGGCCAGGGCGGTCGGGAAGAGGCCGAGGTAGAGCACGTTGAGGGTCGCGGACGCGGGTGCGGCGGACAGGTCGGACACCAGCTGGGGGGCGAAGGGCAGGCAGGCGATCGCGCCGATCATGCAGCCGAACGTCGTCACCTGGAGTGCGCTGGCGTGTCGCAGGGCGGGCTTCTGGCTCACCACGCCAGCCGCGTAGGCCACGGCCGCGAGCAGGCACAGGCCGATGCCGGTCACCGAACTGCCGTCGCCGCCCGACATGGAGAGGCCGACGACGACCACACCGGTCAGGGAGACGGCCATGCCGGCGAGCAGCTTGGACGGGAGGCCCTCGCGCAGCAGCCAGCCGCCCAGCAGGGCGATCAGGACGGGTCCGATGCCGATCAGCATCGCGGCCGTGCCTGCCTCGACCTCCTTCTCGCCCCAGTTCAGGGCGACCATGTAGAGGCCGAACCAGAGCACGCCCGAGACGGCGATGCCCGGCCAGGCCGCGCGCGGGGGCAGGCCCTCCCGGCGGTAGGCCAGCAGGCCGAGCAGGGCGACCGTTCCCACCAGCAGGCGGCCGAGGGCCAGGGATCCGGGCCCGAAGTGCTCGTTCGCGCTCCGGATCGCCACGAAGGCGGATGCCCACAGGACCACCGTCGTCGAGGCCGCTGCCAGTGCCTTGCTGTCCCTCGGGGCCACGCCCGCCGCTGAGATGCTCATGCGGGAGAACCTATGGTGTCGAGGTTTCGGTCCGCACCGAAATAACGCCCTCAGCCGGCTCCGCCGCCGAGGACGACGTCGGCGATCAGGCGCGCCACCACCTCCGGCTGCTCCAGCATCACCATGTGCCCGCTGTCAGGGACCTCCACCAGGGTGGCTGAGGGGCAGGCTTCGAGGGCGGCGCGCTCGGTGTCGGTGAGCCCTACCTCGTCCCGGTCGCCGCGCACCACCCAGGCGCGGGCGCCGGACTCGCACAGCCGGGGTACCAGTTGGCCGTGGCGGTCCAGGTAGGCGAAGTACTCGGCGATGGCGCGGTTGCAGAACGACGGGGAGTTCCGCTTCAGATCGGCGACCAGCTCCGCCCGGCGCGGTTCCGGGAAACCCTCGGCCAGGATCTTCGGCGTCAGCCACAGCATGACCGGCCAGACCAGGGCGCCGAGCCCCGGGACCCGCCCGAGTGCCGAGGCGACCGCGAGCGCCGTGGACTCGTCCGGTCTTGAGAACGTGGGGGAGAGCAGCACCACCGGTCCGGAGAAGTGTCCGCCGGCCACCATCTCCAGGGCGATGTTGGCGCCGATGCTGTGGCCGACCACGGTCGTGCAGCCGTGTTCGGCCGCGAAGGTGCCGGTGATCGCCGCATAGTTCTCGATCGACACGTCCACGGGCGCGATCGTGCCGGCGTGGCCGGGGACGGTCGCCGCGATCAGGCGGATCGGTGCGTCGGCGAGTGCGGAGGCCGCCGTCAGGTCGGCGAAGAAGGTCGTGCCGCACATCCCGCCGGGCAGGAGCAGTACCCGGTGCGGGGCGTCGGGCGGACCGGACTCCCGGACGTCCCAGGCGTGGAACTGCGCGGCACCGACCATGGTTCGACCCTCCGGGCTCGTACGACGACCCGCATTGTCGCGCGCCGTGCCGCAACGGTCGGTGACCTTGGGCCGGGCGTGGCATGTCGGCCATGGCGAGGGCGGGCAGTGCGAGGGCGGGCGGGAAATTCGGTTGCGCCGATCTTGGAAGTCGCTAAGCTCTGATTCGTTCTCGCCGCGGGGCTTCCGTGGCGTGGGGACTGACGTGGAGAAGCAGAGGAGGTGCGTTTCGATGGTCGCCGCCGTGTCGCGGCGCGCCTTGGTGTGCGCGCCATACGCCTCTTCCTCTCGTCTTTCGCCCACCGGCTGACGACGCCTCGCAACTGGCGCATCGGTGGGCTGTTCCCCAGGAGCCACCACAGTGCGTGAGCGCTTTTCCAGCACCGACACCGATTCCTTCTCCCGTATTCGCGCCAAGGGCGCACCCCGTCGTGGCCGCCGGTCCGAGCGGTTCGACGACAACGAGCCCGAGGTCGTGCTCCGGTTCGACGACCACGGGGCCTACGCCGTCGCCAGTGACGAGTACGCCGACTTCGACGGCGAGTACGAGAGCCACGACGGCGAGTACGAGAACTACGACGACAGCTACGACAGCTACGACGACAATCCCGACGGCGGCCCGGCCGGGGGCGACCGCTGGTCGACGTGGGACCAGTCCACCCCCACCGAGAAGGGGCCCGAGCCGCGCCCTGGCTGGGTGGTGACCGAGCTCGCGGCCGTGGACACCGAACTCGGGCTGGTGAAGACCGGCAAGGAGGCGGACGTGTTCCTCCTGGAGCGCGGTGTGCCGGGCACGGACCGCCGCACGCTGATGGCGGCCAAGCGCTACCGCGACTCCCAGCACCGGATGTTCCACCGGGACTCCGGGTACCTGGAGGGGCGTCGGCACAAGGAGTCCCGGATCGCCCGGGCGATGGCCAAGCGCACCGCGTTCGGCAAGGAGGCCATCGCCGCGCAGTGGGCCGGTGCCGAGTTCAACGCGCTGTGCCGGCTGTGGTCGGCCGGGGTGGCCGTTCCCTACCCGGTGCAGATCACGGGCACGGAGATCCTGATGGAGTTCGTCGGCGACGAGAGCGGCATCGCCGCGCCCCGGCTCGCGCAGCTGAGGGCGGAGGAGGTGGACGTCGAGGACCTGTGGGAGCAGCTGGGCCGGAGCCTGTCGCTGCTGGCCGGTGACGGGTACGCGCACGGCGACCTGTCGGCGTACAACATCCTGGTCCACGAAGGGCGGCTGGTGATCATCGATGTGCCGCAGATCGTGGACGTCGTCGCGAACCCGCGCGGGCGCTCGTTCCTGGAGCGGGACGTGCGCAACGTCGGCGCCTGGTTCGTCTCCCGGGGGCTGCCGGAGCACCGCGTCGGCGAGCTCGTCGGATCGCTGGAGTTCGACGCGCGACTGGGGTGACGAGGGGTCGGTCGGTCGGCGGGGTGCGACCCCGCCGCCCGACCGGACACGATCCGACAGAGCCGGCCCCCGCCGTCAGGCCTCGCGCTTCCAGAGCCCCCGCTCGGCGAGGATCGGCAGCACGTTCTCCCCGACCCAGTACGCCCCCTCCAGGTGCGGGGCGCCGGAGAGGATGAACTCGTCCACGCCCAGCCGGTGGTACTCCTCGATCCGGTCCGCCACCTCGCGGTGGTCGCCGACGAGGGCGGTGCCCGCGCCGCCGCGCACCAGGCCGATCCCGGCCCACAGGTTGGGGGAGACCTCCAGCCGGTCGGTCGAGCCGCCGTGCAGCAGGCGCATCCGCCGCTGCCCCTCGGACTCGCTGCGGGCCAGTGCCGCCTGGGTCTCGGCGATCCGCGCCGGGTCCATGCCGGCGAGCAGGCGGCCGGCCTCCGCCCACGCCGCCTGCGCGCTGTCGCGGGTGATGACGTGCAGCCGGATGCCGAACCGCGGTGTGCGGCCGTGCCGGGCGGCGAGCTCGCGGACGTGCCGGATCTTCTCGGCGACCATGGCGGGCGGCTCGCCCCAGGTGAGGTAGACGTCGGCGTGCCGGGCGGCGACCTCGGCGGCCTCCGGCGAGGAGCCGCCGAAGTACACCTCGGGCACCGGTTCCGGCAGCCGGGTCAGCCGGGCGGCCTCCACCCGGAGGTGGGTGCCGCGGTGGTCGACCTGTTCGCCGCGCCAGAGCCGGCCGGTGATGGACAGGAACTCCCCGGTGCGGGCGTAGCGGCCCGCCTTGTCGAGGAAGTCCCCGTACGCGCGCTGCTCGGCGGACTCGCCGCCGGTGACGACGTTGAGCAGCAGCCGGCCGCCCGACTGGTTCTGGTAGCTGGTGGCCATCTGGGCGGCCAGCGTCGGGCTGAGCTGGCCGGGTCGGAAGGCCACCAGGTACTTCAGCCGCTCGGTCTCCCGGGTGAGCATCGCGGTGGTGAGCCAGGCGTCCTCGCACCAGGCGCCGGTCGGCGTCAGCGCCCCGGTGAAGCCGAGCTGTTCCGCGCTGCGCGCGATCTGGCCGAGGTAGGCGATGCTCGGCGGCCGGTCGGTGCCGGCGGTGCCGGGCGTCGAGCCGTGGCCGCCGCCGACGACGTGCCGGCTGTCCCCGGTGGTCGGCAGGAACCAGTGGGCGGTCAGCGCCATGGCGGCTCAGCCCTCCCGCACCGGGACGAACCCGCCGTAGCCGCCGTCGTGGTGGACCAGCGGCGGGCCGTCGGTGGTGTCGACGGCCAGTACCTCGCCGACGACCAGCAGGTGGTCGCCGACCGGCTGGAGCAGGAACGGGCGGGCCGTGAGCCGGGCGGCGGCGCCGGCGAGGACGGGTGTGCCGTACGGGCCGGTGTGCCAGTCCGTGCCGGCGAAGCGGTCGATCCCGCTGCGGGCGAAGCGGTTCGCCAGCTCCCGCTGGTCGTCGCGCAGGATGTGCACGGTGAAGGCCTCGGCCTCCCGTACGGCGGGCGCGGCCGAGGCGGTGGCCGACAGGTAGAAGGACACCAGGGCGGGGTCCAGGCTGACCGAGGTGAACGAGGTGGCGGTGAAGCCGACGGGGCCGCCGGGCCCGGCCGCGGTGATCACCGTGACGCCGGCCGCGTGCCGGCGCAGGGCGCTGCGGAGCAGGTCGGCGCCGTGGGCTCCGGCGAGCGCGGACGGCTGGGCGAGGACGGGCGGTTCGGCGAGGGCAGGTGGTTCGGCGAGGACGGGACGTTCGTCGAGGGTGGTCATGCGGGGTCTCCTTCCGGGGCGCGCGGGTGGGGGGTGCGTCCGCCCGCGTCGGTGGTGACGATCTGGGCGGGCAGGTGCGGGCCGCCCCGCAGGCGTTCCAGCCACTGGACGACGGCGGCGGCGACGCTGCGGTGGGCGGCGTCGTTGAGCGCGTCGTGCCGGCCGTCGGCGACCAGGACGAGGTCGGCGGCGAGTCGCCCGGCGAAGCGCCGTGCGGTGGCGGGCGGTGACACCGGGTCGGCTGACCCGTGCACCACGAGCACCGGCAGTTCAAGGACCGGCACCCCGTCGGCGGGGCCTTCGGTGACCGCGTCCTCGGCCGCCCGGGCGAGGTCGGCGGGGACGTCCTCGGCGAGCGCGCCGGGCCGGAAGTCCGGGTCGGCGGCCAGCAGGCCCCGGTGTGCCGGGCAGGACGTCCGGGCGCCGAGCTCGTCCGTCCAGCCGTCGGCGGTGTCCGAGGCTTCGGGTGCGGCAACTGTGCTGGGCAGGCCGACGAGCAGCAGCCCGTCGGGTGCGGCCTGCCGGGCGGCGGCCAGCGCGAGCAGGGCGCCGGTGTCCGAGCCGGCCAGCACCACGGGCGTGCCGGGCGGCGCGACGGCGCGGGCCTCGGCGACCTGACCGGCCAGGTCCGGCAGGGCGGACCTCGCGGCAGGCACTGCCGGGACGACCACGCGGTAGCCGTCGAAGGCCAGCCGCCGGCCGAAGCGGGCGTACACACCCGGGTGCTCGCCCCGGCCGGGAAGCAGCAGGACGGTGCCGCGCACGGTGACGCCGGCGGCGGGCTCCCAGGTGACTGGGACAGGCCCGGCGGCGGTGACGGAGGTGGTCATCGGGCCGCACCGGACACCGCGACGGCGGCCTGTGCGGTCTGCTGCACCTGCGCCTCCCCAGCAGCCTCAGCAGCCTCGGCCTCCCGGGCCGCCCGGGCGTCGCGGCGGGCGACCTCCTGGCGCACCAGCGGGATGAGCTCCTTGCCGTAGTCGAGGGCGTCGTCCAGCGGGTCGTAACCGCGGATCAGCAGCGTGGTGGCGCCGAGGTCGACATAGTCCAGCAGGGCCTGGGCGACCGTCTCCGGAGTGCCGACCAGGGCGGTCGAGTTCCCGGCGGCGCCGGTCGCCGCGGCCGGGGCCGTCCACAGCGCGCGGTCGTGCCGGTCGCCCTTGGCGGCGGCGGCCAGCAGGCGCTGGGAGCCGACGTTCTGCGGCGCGGCCCCGGGACCGGTCGGCAGGATCCGGCGGCGTCCGCCGAAGACGTCGTCGCGCTCCTTGATGGTGGCCAGGATGCGGTGGGCGCGGTCCCAGGCCTCCTCCTCGGTGCGGCCGAGGATCGGACGGAAGGACACGCTGATGCCCTGGAGGTCGGTGCGCCCGGCGGCGGTGGCGGCGGCCCGGACGGAGGCGATCTGCTGGGCGGTCTCGGCCAGCGGCTCGCCCCACAGCGCGAAGGTGTCGGCGTGCTTGCCGCCGACCCGGTAGGCGGCCTCGGAGGAGCCGCCGAAGAACAGTGGGATGCGCGGCCGTTGGACCGGCAGCACCTCGGACTTGAAGTCGGCGAGGCGGTAGTACGGGCCCTCGTGGTCGAACGGCTCCCCGGCGGTCCAGGCCTTGGTGAGCACGGTCAGGTAGTCGTCGGTGCGGGCGTAGCGCTCGTCCTTGGTGAGGTAGTCGCCGTCGCGGCGCTGCTCGGCGTCGTGGCCGCCGGTGATGATGTGGACGGCGACCCGGCCGCCGGAGAACTGGTCCAGGGTCGCGAAGGTGCGGGCGGCGACGGTGGGTGCGATGAAGCCGGGGCGGTGCGCGATCAGCAGGCCCAGCCGCTCGGTGTTCGCGGCGGCGAACGCGGCGACCTGGTTGGGGTCGGGGCTGGCCGAGGAGTGGGCGATCAGGATGCGGTCGAAGCCGGCCTCCTCGTGCGCCCGGGCGAACCGGCGGGTGTAGTCGGGGTCGACCACCGGGCCGTGCGCGGGGCGGGTCTCGGAGACGTCGTGGGTGGAGATCATGCCGATGAACTCGACGGGCATGGTGGTCTGCCTTTCTTGGCAAGGGTCTTGGCGCGGGGGATCGGGAGGAGGAAGGGAAGGAGAGGGAGGAAGGAGTCGGTCAGCCGACTGTCGGGCGGCGGTGCAGGGCGGCCCGGCCCCGGGCGAGCAGGATGGTGTCGTCCTGCGGGGTGTGCACCCGGGCGCACAGCACGTCGCGCAGGTGCCGCTGGAGCGGGTGGTGCCGGGTCAGGCCGTGGTTGCCGACCAGGGCGACGGCCCGCTGGACGGAGTCCACGGCGGCGCGGGTGCCGAGCAGCTTCGCGCCGGGCGCCTCCTCGACGGCTGGCGGCTCGCCCGCGTCGACGGCCGCGGCCAGCGCGGCCACCAGCCGCTCGGCGCCGCCGAGTTCGACGTCGATCAGGCCGAGTTCGCTCTGGAAGCGGGGCAGGCTGGCCAGGGGCGCGCCCAGGGCGCTCGGGGTCCGCTCGTGCAGGAAGGCGGTGAGCCAGGACTGCGCCGCACGGGCGACGCCCAGGTAGAGGGCGGCCAGGCCGAGCGAGTTCCAGGCGGCGCCGACCGGGTCCCGGCCGCCCTCCGGGGAGGGGGCGGCGAGCCGGGCGGTGTGGTCGAGCGGGACCCGTACCGCGTCCAGCAGCACATCGTCGCTGCGGCTGGCCCGCAGGCCGAGGTGGTCCCAGGTCGGCTCGACGGTGATGCCGGGCAGGTCGCCGCGGACCAGGAACGAGCCGACCCGGGGCTCGGGTTCGTCGGTGCGGGCCCACACCAGCAGCCAGCGCAGCGCCGGCGCGCCGGTGGAGAAGATCTTGCGCCCGGTCAGTTCCCACTCGTCGCCGCGCCGTTCGGCCACGGTCGCCGGCAGCCCGCCGCGCACGGGGGTGCCGAGCTCCGGCTCCACCCGGACGTGGTTGACCAGGGTGGGACGCTCGGCCGACTCGGCGAGCAGCTGCGCCAGCGGACCGGCCGGCCAGTGGGCCTCGCGCGCCTCGGCGGCGTGGACGAACAGGGTCATCGCGGTGACCAGGGCGACCGCCGGGTCGCCCGCGCCGAGCGCGCGTAGGATCCGGACGGTGTCGGCGAGACCGCGGCCGGGGCCGCCGTGCCGTTCGGCGACGGTCGCGGTGAGCAGACCGGCCCGGTGGACGAGCGCGATGCCCTCGGTGGGGAAGGTGGCGTCCCGGTCGTGCTCGGCGGCCCGCTCCGCGAGGGCGGCGGTCAGGGCGGGGAGTCCGTCGAGGTCGGGCGGCGGGGGTGCCGGTCGGGCGAGGGCGGCCGGTGCGGGTGCCGGGGTCATCGGGGCTGCTCCGAAGGAGTGGTCGCGTCGGGGACGGGGGTGCGGACGGCGTCACCCGGGTGGAGCCGGGCCCGCCAGCCCGGGCTGTGGTGGCAGGCAGCGGCGTGCGCCTCCTGACCAGTGGTGGAGACCCCGGTGGCCGGGCCGAGCTCCGGCACCGCCGCGCAGGCCGCGTCCGCGAACGGGCACCGGTGCGCGAATCCGCAACCCCCACCCGGGACGGCGGCCCCGGCGGGCGCCCGCAGGAGCCGCAGCACGGTCCGCCGGGCGGGATCCGGGCCCGGCGCCGAGGCGGCCAGCAGCGCGCTGTACGGGTGCAGCGGCCGGTCCAGCACCGCCTCCGCCGGGCCCTGCTCGACGATCCGGCCCCGGTAGAGCACGGCGATCCGGTCGGCGATCCCGGCCAGCGAGTCGAGATCGTGCGAGATCACCACGACGGCCAGGTCCAGTTCGCGGCGGAGCCGGTCCAGCAGGCGCAGCACGTGGTTGCGGTTGGAGGCGTCCAGGGCGCTGGCCGGTTCGTCGGCCAGCAGCAGCCGGGGCCGTCCGACGATCGCCCGGGCCAGGGCGACCCGCTGACGCTGGCCGCCCGACAGCGCGCCGGGGGTGCGGGCGGCGAGCGCGGCGTCCAGGCCGACCCGGTCGAGCGCCTCCCGCACCCTCGGCCCGCGCTCGGCGCGGGGGACGCCGGCCACGGCGAGCGGTTCGCCGACGAGGCGGGCCACCGTCAGATCGGGGTCGAGGGAACGCAGCGGGTCCTGGAACATGTACTGGACGGTCCCGGCACGCCGCGCCGTCCGCAGGGACCGGCCGCGCAGGGTGGTGCGGTCGGTGCCGTCCACCGTGATCCGGCCGGCGGTGACGGGGGCGAGCCCGGCCACGGCCCGGGCGAGCGTGGTCTTCCCGGAGCCGGTCTCGCCGATGAGGCCCAGGATCTCTCCGGAGCGTGCCTCCAGGTCGACCCCGCCGAGCACAGGGGTGCGGCCGTAGCGGACCTCCAGTCGCTCGATCCGCAGGGCGGGGGATCCGGTGACGGGCGTCGGCCCGTCCGTGATCGACGAGGCGATGGCGGTGATGCTCACGCCGGGACCTCCGTTCGTTCCGTGACGTCCGTCGGTTCGCGGACGCCGCTGAGGGTCAGTTCGGCGCTGCGCAGGCAGCGCGCGGCCCGGCGGCCGGTTCCGGGGGCGGGCGTGACCGGGACGGGCGTGAGCGGGACGGCCTGCTCGGTGCAGGCGGTGGTGGCGTACTCGCAGCGCGGGGCGAAGCGGCAGCCGGCTCCGGCGGTGCCGGGCTCGGGCGGCCGGCCGGGGATGACGGCGAGCTCCCAGCGGTCGCGGCGCCCCAGGGCAGCGACCCGCAGCAGCGCCTCGGTGTACGGGTGGGCCGGGGCGGCGACCACCTCGCTGGTGGGGCCCTCCTCGACGACCTCGCCCGCGTAGAGCACGAGGACCCGGTCGCACACCTCGGCGACCACCGCCAGATCGTGGCTGACCAGCAGCAGGGCCAGCCCGTGCCGCTCGCGCAGCAGGCCCAGCAGGTCCAGCACCTCGGCCTGGACGACGGTGTCCAGCGCGGTGGTGGCCTCGTCGGCGACCAGCAGCTGCGGGTCGCCGGAGATCGCGACCGCGATCAGGACCCGTTGGAGCATGCCGCCGGAGAGTTCGTGCGGGTAGCTGTCGTGGACCCGCTCCGGGTCGTGCAGACCGACAGCCTCGAAGAGTTCCACCGCCCGCCGGCGGGCCTGGGCGCGGGTGAGTCCGCGTCGGCGCAGCGGCTCGCCGAGCTGGCGCCCGACGGTGAGGGTGGGGTTGAGGTACGAGCCCGGGTCCTGGAAGACGGCGCCGATCCGGGTGCCGCGCACCTGCTGCCACTGGCGGTCGGTGAGGGTGACGAGATTCGCGTCGGCGAGATCCGTGTCGGCGCTCCCGGTGCCGCCGTCCGCCGTACCGCCGAGGACGATCCGCCCGGCGGACACGGCGACCCCGGGCGACGGCAGGCCGAGCACCGAGCGGCAGGTGAGCGTCTTGCCGCTGCCGGACTCGCCGACCAGCCCGACGGCCTCGCCGGGGAGGAGGTCGAACGAGACGTCGCGGACGGCCTCGGTGCGGCCGTGGCCGACGGTCACGTGCAGCCCCTCGACCCGCAGGGCGGCGGTGCGGGCGTGACGGCCGAGCTCGGGCTCAGGCGGGGTGGGGGACATGGTCGTGCTCCTTCCGGTCCGGCGTGGACGGGGCGCCCGGCACGGGCGGGGCCGGCTCGGGCGAGCCCGCGCCCGACGCGGCACGCCTCCTGGCGACCCGGCGGGTGCGGGCGGTGGCCGGGGCGCCGGTCCGATCGGTGTCGGCGAGGACGTCCGCCAGCAGGTTCAGCGCCCCGACGGTGAGCATGATCAGCACGGCGGGCGGGAGCGGTGCCCACGGCTGCTGGGCCAGGAAGCCGAGGTCGCTGGCGAGCATGCCGCCCCAGGTCGGGGCCGGTGGCTGCACACCGATCCCGAGGAAGGTGAGGGAGGAGACCGTGAGCAGACCGGTGGCCAGCGCGTGCGCGGTGGTGACGGCGACGGTCGGCAGCACCTTGCGCCAGGTGTGCACCCGCAGGATCCAGAACCGGGAGGCGCCCATCAGCTCGGCGGCCTCGACGTACTGGGCGCGGTCCAGTCCGAGCGCGGCGGCCCGGGTGACGCGGAAGAACAGCGGTGCGAGCAGGACGCCGAGCGCCAGCATCGCCTGGTGCAGCCCGTTGCCGAGCAGGCCGACGGCGGCGATCGCGAAGAGCGTGAACGGCAGCGTCATCAGGGAGTCCACGGCGCGCAGGGCCAGCCAGGAGGCGGCCGGGCCGAACCGCACCGACAGCAGCCCGGGGACGACCCCGAGCAAGGCGGCGACGGCCACCGCCTCGACGGCGGCGAGCACGGAGAGCCCGGTGCCGGCCAGCAACCGGCTCAGCACGTCGCGGCCCAGGTAGTCGGTGCCCAGCAGGTGGTCCGCCGAGGGTCCGCCCAGGATGTGGGCGGTGTCCTGGACGAGCGGGTCGGCCGGGGCGAGCCGTCCGCCGAACAGGGCCAGCAGCAGGACGAGGGCCAGGACGGCCAGCGCGGCGCGGGCGACGGGCACCCGCAGGGAGGCGCGCAGCGCGTTCACCGGGTTCCTCCCACAGCCGCTGCCGCCCCCGTCGCCTTTCCCACGCGCCCCTCCGGCCTCGGCCGAGGGCCGCGCCGGGCCACCGGGTTGAGGGCGAAGAGCACGGCGTCGACGGCCAGATTCGCCACGAGCACCACCGCGACGGTGACCAGCAGGGTGCCCTGGATCACCGGCACGTCGTGCTGCTCGGCCGCCCGGAGGGAGAGTTGGGCGATCCCCGGCAGGTTGAAGATCCGCTCGGTGACCACGGCGCCGCCGATGAGGACCGGCACGCTCATGCCGAGCACGGTGAAGGCCGGACCGGCCGCGTTGCGCAGCGCGTGGCCGAACAGCACCCGGCGGCCCGAGAGTCCGCGCATCAGGGCGCCGGTCGCGTAGTTCCGGCGCAGCTCCGCGACCAGTGAGGTCCGCAGCTGGCGCGCGATGCCGGCGGCGGCGTCCAGGCTGAGGGCCAGGGCCGGCAGCAGGGCGAACCGCAGCCACTGGCCCGGCTGTTGGGAGAACGGCACGTACCCGCCGGAGGGCAGCAGCCGCAGCTGGACGGCGACCAGGGTGATCAGTCCGATCGCGATCACGAAGGCGGGCAGGGTGCCGAGCAGGGTGCAGACGGCGGTCACCGCGCGGTCCAGCCGGCCGCCGTTGCTCAGCGCCGCCGCGACACCGGCCGCGCCGCCCAGCAGGACGGCCAGCAGCAGGGCGAGGCCGGCGATGGAGAGGTCGACCGGGAGCGCGGTGGCTATCGAGTCGGCGACCGGCACGGTGGTGAACCAGGAGGACCCGAGATCGCCGCCGACCGCGTCGAACAGCCAGTCGCCGTACTGCACGGCCAGCGGCCGGTCCAGGCCGAACTCGTGGTCCAGCCGGGCGATGTCGGCCGCGGTGGCGGTCTCGCCGAGGACGGCGGCGGCCGGGTTGGCGTCCGAGACGGCGCCGAGGCCGAAGGTGAGCAGCGAGGAGAGCAGGAAGACGGTGACCGTGCTCGCCAGCACCCGCCCCAGCGGGCGCGGGGCGCGCGCCCCTCGGCGGGCGAGGGGCCCCGTGCGCCAGGCGCCCGCGCGGGGCAGCACGGCGCTCACGAGGCGGTCACCCCCTCGAATCGCTGCACCGCCGTGAAGGCCGGGATCGGCGAGACGGACTTCCGTCGGGCCAGCAGCCGGGGGACGCTGTAGAGGAAGGTGTTGGGCATCGTGCGCACCGCGAGCGCGGTCGCCGCCCGGAGCACCTTCGGGTACTCCGGCGAGTCCAGCGGGGTGCGCGAGACCTGCTCGACGGCGGCGGCCAGCTCCGGCGGGGTGTGCCGGCCCGGGTTCATCAGGCCCTGTTCGCCGAACAGCACCTGGAAGGCCTGCGCGGCGGAGTCGCGGCCCGCGAACTGGTCGGTGAACAGGGCCTTGGCGTGCTGGATGTAGACGATCTGGGTGGCCTGCGCCGCCGGGACCACGTCGATGGTGGCCCGGATGCCGACCTCCTTCAGCTGCGCCTGGAGCTGCTCGGGCAGTCCCTGCGCGGCCGTGGTGGTCAGGGTGAGGTCGACGCCGTCGGGGTGGCCGGCCTCGGTGAGCAGCGCGCGCGCTTTGGCCGGGTCGTACCGGTAGAGGTCGGCCGAGGCGGGGTCGTAACCGACGTAACCCTTGGGGAACGGCTGGTGGTTGACCTCGCCGTAGCCGAACAGCTGGGTCTTGAGCAGGGCCTCCCGGTCGATCGCGAACTTGAGCGCCTCGACCACCTTGGGGTTGTCGAACGGCGCCTTCTCGACGTTGACGTCCAGCACCGCCACCACCAGGGACGGGATCACCTGGACCTCCAGGCCCGCCGCCTCGGCCGCGGCGACCTGGCTGCCCGGGATCTGGGCCACGTCGAACTGTCCGGACTGGAGCCCGGCGACCACGGTGGCGGCGTCCGGCAGCGGATGGACCTCGAAGGTCTCCAGCTTGATCGCTGTCGCGTCCCAGTAGGCGGGGTTGCGCCGCAGCACGGCCTTGGCGTTCTGGGTGTAGGAGGTGAGGGTGAACGGCCCGGCACCCGCCGGGCGGGTGGCCAGCCCGGCGGCGTCCGACTCGAAGGCCTTCGGGTTGACGATCATGCCGGTCTTGCCGGCCAGCAGGTTGGGGATCTGGTAGTCGGGCCGGGAGAGTTCGAGCAGCACGGTCTGCGCGTCGGGTGCGGACACCTCGCGGACGCTGGTGAGCTGCGGGGCGACCAGGGACTTGGCCTCGGTGCGCCCGCGGTCCAGGCTCTTCTTGACGGCCGCGGCGTCCAGCGGGGTGCCGTCGGAGAACGTCAGTCCGGGGCGCAGGGTGAAGGTGACCGAGGTGCCGTCGGCGCCGAACTTCCAGGCCGAGGCCAAAGCCGGTACGGCGGTGCCCTGTTCGTCGAGCTTGGTGAGGCCCGCGTAGACCAACGACAGGGAGTGGACGTCCCAGCCCGCCGAGGAGAACACCGGATCCCACGAAGTCGGCAGCGCCCAGCCCCACTTGAGGGTTCCGCCGGTGGCGGACCCGCCCGTCCCGGCCTGCCCGGGGTCGCCGCACGCGGCGAGGGCGAACGAGGCACCGAGGCCCAGGCCGAGGCCGAGCAGGGAGCGTCTGCCGAGCAGTGGGCGGTCGTTGGAGGAGCTGGTCATGACGGTCGGTCACCTTTCGGAGGGTGCGCGGCAGTTCCGGCTTCGGGCGCGGGCAAGGACGCGGGCAAGGGCACGGAGCGCGGGATCGGGGCAGGGCGGTGGGCGGAGCAACGGCGCGGGGAAGCGGGGCCGGGAGAGCGCGCGACGGTCGGCGCGGACGGGTCCGACGGGCGGTGCCGAGGGCCGGGAGACGCGTGGGAGGCACAGGGGTGGCGGTCGGCCGGGGGAGGGGCCGGTAGGCCGGGAGCCCGGGGCGCCGGGTTCAGGGCCCGTACGAGCGGTTCGCCCGGGCGGGCCGGGGCGCGGCGGCGTCGTGGCCGCCAGGTCCGGACGCGGTCAACAACAGTGGGTGCTGCTGGTGCGTCGGTGACTCGTCCAGCGGCGCACCGGGAGGGGGTGCGTGGAGGTCATGGACTCATCCTGGCCAGGTCAGCGGCCTGCTGTCAATGGACACCAAAAGGTGTCCCTTTGCTTCGGCGGCTGCCGCAACACGCCCTCAATGTGCCGTTCACGCGGCACCTTTGCGACGTCCACGGAGCGCCGTTGTACCGGCGGGATCCGGCCGGTGCGCCGAGCGCGGGGCGGCGCCGTGTGACGTCTTCGTCCCGTTCGGAGGCGCGGGTCCTCAGTCGCCGGCGGGGGAGCGGTGGGCCGCCACGACGGCCGGGCCGGAGCGCTCCTGCGGGTGGAGGACGACGTCCCCGTTCGCGGTCCGCACACGCCGGGATCCGGGCGGCAGCCCTCCGGTCGTTCCGGCCAGCTCGGGACCGGTGAGGCTCCGGTACCGTTCCAACAGGTCAGCGGCGGTGGGAACGCGGTCCGCCGGCGGCAGCGGCGCGGGGGAGACGGCGGCCAGCGCGCTCCGGTACTCGTCCGCGCTCCGCCACCCCGGCACCACCCGGCGCCCGCCCGGCCCGGTGAACACCACGGTCGGCAGTGCGTACCGGTGGCCGCCGTCATCGGTCTCCTTCGCCGCCCCCGGGTGGGGTCCGTCCCCGCGCAGCCCGATCACCTCCGGCAGCGGCCGCCGGGCCTCGGCGCGGTCGCGGCGCACCCGCTCGCGGACGGCCGCGGAGGCAAGATCGGCCCGCAGCCGCAGCTCGTCTAGGCCGGGCACCCCGGCCACCGCCGCGAGCACGCGCTCGGGGGTGTCGGCGGGCTCGCCCAGGACGAACACGCTCTCCCGCAGCCGGCGCAGCACCCGGTCGGCGACCAGCGGGCCCTGCGCCTCGGCGGCGGCCGCCGCCAGCGAGGACGGCCAGCTGCTCGCCGCCACCCAGCCCAGCCGGGCGGCCCGCGGCGCGCCCGCGTGGTCGGTGATCCGCTCGACGTACCCGGAGTACCAGGCCGTCTCGGCGGCCGGGTCCGGCGCGGGCTCCTCGTCCTCGTCGAACAGGACCCCGAAGACCCTCCGGTGCCGGCAGAAGCCCTCCGTCTCGCGCAGCAGCGCCCGCAGCCTCGGCTCGGCCGCCCAGGACCACGGGCACATCGGGTCGGTGTACTCGACGACCTCGACCGCACTGGCCCCGACCCCGACCTCGGCCTCGGCTGAGGCTGGGGCTTCGTCCCCGTCCCCGCTCACGCGGTCGCCACCCGGTCGCCGGAGCGCACCAGTTGGGCCACCGTCGTACCCGAGAGGATCTCCACGGCACGCTCCTCGACGCTGCGCCAGACCGACGGCAGTCCGTGCGCGGGGCCCGGGTAGTCGAGTCCGGCCAGCGGCTCGCCGCGCAGGGTGATCACCTCGCCGTCCACCGCGCGCACCACGTCCAGCAGGGTGATCTCCTCGGCCGTCCGGCCGAGCCAGTAGCCGCCCTCGCAGCCGCGCTGGCTGCGGACCAGCCCGGCCCGCCGCAGTTCGCCCACCACGGACTTGAGGAACCGGAACGGGATGCCCTGGGAGGCGGCGATGGCCTCGCAGGTGAGTGGGCGCGACGTGTCGCAGGCGAGCTCGACCAGAGCCCGGGCGGCGTAGTCGGCCTTGGCGGATATGTGCATGCACCCGAGTATCCCCCGGGCGGAGCGGTGCTCAAGTCCCTTGTCCGCCAAGGGCGGGACCGGCGGGCGGGAAAAGACACCTCTTGACATCCTTTTGCCGCCGGGCCTAGCGTCCGGTGACATCCCGGGGCGTCGGGCGCGGCCTGGGGAGGCACCGGGATACGCCGTCCCTACCGCTACTGCCCTACTGCCCGCCCGACCCAGGAGCACCATGTCCGCCGAATCCCACTCCCACCCGCACACCCCTTCGCCCGCCGGTGAGGGGCCGGCCGTCGTCACGGAGGCGGGCACCGGCTTCCACCCGCACCTGCACGGCACGGACGCTCCCGCCGGCACCGCCCTGCGGGCCCGGCTGCACCACATCCGCGCCGGTGAACTCGACGACGGCACCGCCCAGACCGGTGGGATGCGGCGCTTCGCCGCGATCAGCGGACGGACGGTCGGCTCGGAGAAGCTCTGGATGGGACAGACCCACGTCGCTCCCGCGACCGCCTCCTCCGACCACCACCACGGCGAGTCCGAGACCGCGATCCACGTGGTCAGCGGGCACCCCGAGTTCGTCTTCGTCGACGACTCGTCCGGCACGCCGGAGGAGGTCCGCCTGCGTACGGGCCCGGGCGACTACATCTTCGTCCCGCCGTTCGTCCCGCACCGCGAGGAGAACCCGGACCCGGACGAGGAGGCGGTGGTCGTCATCGCCCGCAGCACCCAGGAAGCCGTCGTGGTCAACCTCCCCGGCCTCTACGCCCTCGGCGACGGCGGCTGACCCCGCACCTGCCTCTGTTCCTCACCGGTCGGCGGGCCGGTCCGCCCAGACCCGGGCCAGACAGCGCCGCTCTCCCGGACCGGCGGGATCGTCGAACCCGGTCCGCCCGTGCAGGACGGCCGTGTTGTCCAGGAGCAGCAGATCGCCCCGGCGCAACGGGACCCGGAGGACCATCCCGGGGTCGGTCAGCACCCCGTGGAGGGTGTCCAGCGCCGCCTGCCGACCCGGTGGGAACGGCCGGCCGGTCTCCTGCTGGCCGCGCTCGATCCAGTAGCGGTTGTACTGGACGTGCAGGCCGTGGCGGCGCTGCTGGAACACGGGGGAGACGCGGTCGAAGTCCGGCCCGCGCCCGAAGTGGAAGTCCTGGTACAGGTGCTGCAGCGCGGACGGGTCCTGCTCCGCGAGACGGTCGTGGACGGCGCGGGCGCTGACGAGCAGCGACTCACCACCGGCCCGGGCCGGGCGGATGCACAACAGCCCCAGCAGCCACGGCGACTCGGGTCGGTGCGACCGGTCGGTGTGCGGGTCGAGCGTCCTGGCGTCCCCGTCCCGCTCCGTGGCACGGTCGGCGGCGGAGCGGTGGACCGCAGGCGCGGTCTCGGCGGTGAGCAGGTCGTCCGCCGCCGGGCCGTCCGCCGCCGGGCCCGCCGGGAGCGGCAGCACCGTGCCCAGCCGTGCGGCGAAGCTCCGGCACAGCTCGGCGCACTGCGGATCGCCGAGCCCGTCCAGCTCCAGGCCGCGCACCAGGGCCAGCCCCGGCCCGTGGCGCAGGCCGTGGGCGACGCGGGCGACCGGATCGGCGGCGTCCTGCGGTCCGCCCGGCGGGCTCGGCGACCAGGGAACGACCCAGTCCTGCTCGTCCAGGGTGTCGGGCGTCCAGGCCCGGGGCCCCGGCCCTTCGGCACGTCCCGTCATCAGTGCTCCCCTTCCCTGCCGGGTGGCGCGCGGTCCGAGCGGAGTGCCGTCCGGACAGCCACGTCCACCAGCCGTACGAGCAGGAGTCCCGAGAACTTCTTCCCCGCCCCCCGGGACGAAAACCCGCCCCGACGGCCACCGGCCGGTCGTCGCGGACCACGTAAGGATCTTGAGACCACGAGCAGTCCATGGCAGGCTCGTGCCGCATGATCGATGAATTCGCGAAGGACAACCTGCACGGGAGACTGCGGCGGGACCGCGAGGCGCTGCTCTGGAAACTCGACGGCCTGTCCGAGTACGACGCCCGCCGACCTCTGACAGCGACCGGGACCAACCTCCTCGGCCTGGTCAAACACATGGCCACCGTCGAGGCCAGGTACTTCGGCGAGGTCTTCGAACGCCCTTCCCCGGAACCGCTGCCCCGGTGGCAGGACTACGACGGCAGCGATCTGTGGGCGACCGAGGACGAGACGCGCGATCAGATCATCGGGTTCTGTCGGCGCACCTGGGAACACTCGGACGCGACGATCAACGAGCTCCCCCTCGACGCCCCCGGCAACGTCCCCTGGTGGTCGGAGCCCTCTCCCAACACGAACCTGTTCGCCGTCATGGTCCATGTCCTCGGCGAGTCCAACCGGCACGCCGGGCACGCCGACATCCTGCGCGAGAGCCTCGACGGCCGGACCGGGATCCGCCCCGAACACGAGAAGCGGATCGACGAGGAAGCCCGTGCGGCTTACTGCGCAAAGCTCGAGCAGGCCGCAAGGTCGGCCGCACCGCTCAAGGCTTAGAGGCTGCCTCCTGCCCTGATCACACCCCGGGTGGTCCGATCGACTCCGACGGTCACTACCGCCGGACAGCAGGTCCGGCCTGCGCCGCCGGGTCCGGCCTCGTAGGGTGTGCCCTGTGAACGATCGGCACGGATGGCGGGTCGCGCCCGATCCGGGCCGGGCCGTCCAACCGACCTGCGACCACCTCGACGGCCTGCGCGAGGTCCCGGCGAACGCGGCCCCCGGCTGCGAGGACTGCCTACGGGACGGCGGCACCTGGGTGAACCTGCTGGCCTGCCTGAGCTGCGGGCACCTCGGCTGCTGCGACAGCTCCCCGGGGCAGCACGCCTACCAGCACGCCCACGCCCACCGTGCCCACCACATCGCCCGCTCGCTCCGGCCCGGCGAGCACTGGGCCTGGTGCTACACCGACGAGGTCTACCTGCGCCCCGCCCGCCCGGCGTGACCGCGTCCCCGTTCCGTGGGCCCGCGGAACGGGCGTGCGGAAGGTCAGTCCGAGTCGCCGCGGCGCGCGTACGTGCGGATCCGGTAGCGCACACCGGACGTCGAGGTCCGAGACCCGCCGTCCTCGGTGACGGTCCAGTCGGGGCCGACGGCGGGGGCGTAGGTGTCGCCCTGCACCGACAGGTCGACCTCGGTGACCGACAGGGTCACGGCCCGGTCGATGACCTGGCGGTAGAGCTGCCCGCCGCCGATCACCCAGGTCTCGGCACCCGTGCCCTGCCCGGGTTCTGCGGCCGCGAGGTCCAGCGCCTCGTCGAGGGACCCGGCGCGGTCCGCGCCGTCCGCGGACCACTGCGGATTGCGGGTCACCACGATGTTGCGCCGCCCGGGCAGCGGCCGGAAGCGCGGCGGGAGCGACTCCCAGGTGCGGCGGCCCATCACCACCGGGCGCCCGAGGGTGGTCGCCTTGAAGTGGGCGAGGTCCTCGGGCAGGTGCCACGGCATCGTGTTGTCCGCGCCGATCACACCGTCCGGCGTCTGGGCCCAGATCAGTCCGATCCTCATACCGCGACCGGTGCCTTGATCGCGGGGTGGTGCTTGTAGTCCACCATCTCCACGTCGCCGTACGCGTAGTCGAAGAGCGATTCGGCCTGCCGCAACCGCAGCGCGGGGAAGTCGAACGGCGTCCGCGAGAGCTGCTCGGTCACCTGCTCCACATGGTTGTCGTAGATGTGGCAGTCACCGCCGGTCCAGATGAAGTCCCCGGGCTCCAGGCCCACCTGCTGCGCGACCATGTGGGTGAGCAGGGCGTAACTGGCGATGTTGAACGGGACCCCGAGGAACAGGTCGGCACTGCGCTGGTAGAGCTGGCAGGAGAGCCGGCCGTCGGCCACGTAGAACTGGAACAGGGCGTGGCACGGAGCGAGCGCCATGGCGTCCAGCTCCCCGACGTTCCAGGCCGAGACGATCATCCGGCGCGAGTCCGGATCGTTGCGCAGCGTGTCGAGGACCTGACTGATCTGGTCGATGTGCCGCCCGTCGGGAGTCGGCCAGCTGCGCCACTGGACGCCGTAGACGGGGCCGAGGTCGCCGTCCGGGGCGGCCCACTCGTCCCAGATGGTGACACCGTGCTCACGCAGCCACTTCACATTGGACTCGCCGCGCAGGAACCACAGCAGCTCGTACACCACGGACTTCAGGTGCACCTTCTTGGTGGTGACCAGTGGGAACCCCTGCGAGAGGTCGTAGCGCAACTGGTGTCCGAACACGCTCCGGGTACCGGTGCCCGTCCGGTCGGCCTTGGCCGTCCCGGCGGTGAGCGTGTGCCTCAACAGGTCTTCGTACTGGGTATCCACCACGAGGGGCAAGTGTACGTGCCCACCCTGTCCGCCCCGGCCCGCCAGGGGTCCCCGGCGTGAACCCACGCCGTCGCGCACCCGGGGCCACATCGATATTCCGGGGGCGCCACAGCCACCCATGGTGCTACCCTGCATACAGGCGATGCTGGAAGCCCACCCCCAGGGGTGCGGGAACCAGGCGCCAGTACACAGCCGAACCGCTCGTAGCGGCCGGCCCGGACACCGGCGGACCGAAGCACTTCCAACGCTCCGTTCCCGGCACATCCACAGCAGCTGAGAGCGCTCGCCCGGTACCGTCCGGGCTAACCAGCGACAGCGCGACAGCAACAGCCGACGCCGCCCGCACCGCCCTTCATGGTCGTGCTGAGGCCGCTTCGCCCGCCGCGCCCCGCGCCCCTCGACCGACTGCCGGCCGAGCCGCGATCCCGCTCCGCCAGCCCGGCCACTCACGGCCGCTGCGCCGCCACACCCTTCACACCGCACAGGAGTACCTGCTCGTGACGACCACCACCGAACCCACCACCACCGGCACGCCGCTGGACGGCCTGCTGAAGGCCGATCTGCACCAACTCGCCTCCGCCCTGGGCATTCCGGGCGCCGCACGCCTGCGCAAGGGCGAACTCGTCGAGGCGATCACCTCCACGCGCTCCACCGTCCGCCCGCCGGTGCCCGCCGAAGTACCGCGGCCCGCGCAGCGGGCGCGCGCCCGCTCCGACGGACCGGCGCAGCCGG
Organism: Streptomyces sp. XY431; assembly: GCF_001279805.1. Classification (NCBI taxonomy): domain Bacteria; kingdom Bacillati; phylum Actinomycetota; class Actinomycetes; order Kitasatosporales; family Streptomycetaceae; genus Streptomyces; species Streptomyces sp. XY431. The sequence continues at coordinate 12,798 of NZ_LGDO01000256.1, read as the reverse complement.
ACACCGCCGCCGCGAGCGACCTGGTCGCCGTCGCCGGAGTACTGGACATCCGCGAGGGCAACGCCGTGCTGCGCACCTCCGGCTACCTGCCCGGGCCCACCGATGTGCACCTGCCCGCCGGCCAGGTGCGCGCACTCGGCCTGCGGACCGGCGACGTCCTGACCGGTGCGACCCGCCCCGGTGCGACCCGCCCCCGCGCGGGCGGCGCCCGCCCGCAGCTGGCCCGTGTCGACACGGTCAACGGCTGCCCCGCCGAGGAGTCCCGGCCCCGCCCGGCGTTCCACGAACTGACCCCGCTGTACCCGCACCGGCAGCTGCGCCTGGAGACCGAGAGCGACCCGCGGCAGCTGACGGGCCGTGTCATCGACCTGGTGGCGCCGATCGGGAAGGGCCAGCGCGGCCTGATCGTCGCGCCGCCGAAGGCGGGCAAGACCCTCGTCCTGCAGTCGATCGCGGAGGCGATCGCTCGCAACCACCCCGAGGCGCATCTGATGGTCGTCCTGGTCGACGAGCGCCCGGAGGAGGTCACCGACATGCGCCGCTCGGTCAAGGGCGAGGTCATCGCCTCCACCTTCGACCGGCCCGCCCGCGAGCACATCGCGCTGGCCGAACTCGCCGTCGAGCGGGCCAAGCGCCTCGTCGAACTCGGCCACGACGTGGTCGTTCTGCTCGACTCCCTCACCCGCCTCGCCCGCGCCCACAACGCCACCGCCCCCGCCAACGGACGGACCCTCAGCGGCGGCCTCGACGCGAGCGTCCTGCAGCACCCGAAGCGGCTCTTCGGCGCGGCGCGCAGCATCGAGAACGGCGGCTCGCTGACCATCCTGGCGACCGCCCTTGTCGACACCGGCTCCCGGATGGACGACCTGATCTTCGAGGAGTTCAAGAGCACCGGCAACATGGAGCTCCGCCTCGACCGCCGCCTCGCCGACCGGCGCGTCTTCCCGGCCGTCGACGTCAAGGCCTCCGGCACCCGCCGCGAGGAACTCCTCCTCGGCCCCGCCCGCACCCCCGCGACCTGGGCCCTGCGCCGCGCCCTGGGCGGCCTCGACACCCAGCAGGCCACCGAACTCCTCCTGGACCGCGTGAAGCGCACCCGCGGCAACGCCGACCTCCTGCGCCAGGTGGTCACCAACTCCCCGTCCCGCCAGGCCTGAACGGGAGCACCCTCCACCTCTTCGGTTCCTGCCCCCGGCCCGTCCGCCGCCCGCCGCTCCCGCACGTCACCGGACCGACCGGGCGTCCCGGGAGCGCGCCCGTCAGGCGGTGGGTGCGGAGTTGGTGGCGTCCAGCGCCGCGCGCAGTGCCCGGGCCAGGGCCGTGCCGTCCCCGATCGCCCAGAAGTGGGCGAAGAACAGGCGCGGTTCCTCGGTGAGGCCGTGGTTGTGGAGTTCGACGAGGTCGATCCCGCCCCGGCGCAGGGCGGTCAGCACGGCGTGGACCTCGCCTGCGGTCATGGCGAAGTCGCCGTTGATCGCGGCCCGTCGGCCACCGACGGGGTAGAAGCTGATGAGTGTGGTCGCACCCGCTGCCGGGGGCAGGACGCGTCCGTGGTCGGTGACCGTCTCCCGGCGGGCGAAGGTGAACCGGAGGACTCCGCTGTCGTTGACGCCCTTCGCGTTCAGCGTCTCCTCGACGGCGGCGGTGTCCAGGTCGAGCGGCGGCTGCGAGGCGGGTGGCGGAGCGGTGGGCGTGCTGGTCACGGCGAGCGCGGCTGACACGCCGTGCGCCAGGGGCAGCGGGTCCTCGGCGTGACCGTGGAAGTGGGCCCACCACATGGCGGGCTCGTGGGCCGGCAGGTGCTTGTGGACCGAGGAAAGGTCCAGTCCCCGGGCGTGCAACGCGTCGGTGGCGTGCTGCAGCTCCGCCTCGGTGAGCGCGAGGCTGCCCATCACCACGGTCCGGCCGTCGTCGTAGCGGGTGAACGCCGCGTAGGAGCCCACGAACAGGGTGACCCCGTACGTGGTCACCGGCAGGTCCTGCCGGGCGAAACGCACCCGGTAGACCGAGCCGTCCGACATCGTCCCCGTCCTGCCCAGGACCTCGGCCACCGCGCCCCAGTCGGCCTCCCGCGTCGGCACGGGCAGCACCGGCTGCCGCCGGACCGCCTCTGCCGACGCCACCCTCGGAGTCGCCCCGACCAGCACCGGCGCCACTGCGGCTGCCGTCAGCAGTCGCCGGCGGGAAGGGTTCTCCCGGAAGTCCTCTGCGCCCCGCATCGCCACACGTTCCCTTCGCCCGACAGTTCGTCAGGACCATGGAACCGACCCGGGGCACCGAACCCGGAAGCGCCACGCCGGACCGCCGGGGAGGACCGGAACGTGCCCCTCCCGGCGGCGTCATGCCACCCGCCGCTTCGGCCCGGCACGTGGCGTGCCGGGCCGAAGCGGAGTGGGCCGGAGGTCAGCCGCGGGGGACGGCCTTGGTCCACCAGCCGCTCCAGTTGCCGCCGGCGTCCCGGTCGCGGAAGAAGTCCGCGCCGAGGGTGAAGGAGCGCGAGCCGATGCTGAAGGCGTTGCCCTTCCGGTTCACGATCTTGACCTTGTTGGCGAAGTCGTGGTCGCCGCCCAGGGACATCCACGCGGCCTGCGCGCCCTTCGGCGGGAACCAGGTCGTCCACACGTTGAAGTCGGTGCCGATCACGAAGAGCTGCTTGGTGCCGTCGGAGAGGGTGACGTAGGTCTTGCCGTCGCCGTAGTCGCCGCCGCAGAAGAAGGTGCCGCCGTTGGCGTTGCAGGTCTTGGGCCGGGGGGCCGGCTGCGCCTGGCCCCGGTCGTCGCCCTGGCTCTGGGCGAGGGCCGGGGACGAGGCCAGACCGAGGGTGGCCACGGCGGCGAGGGCCACGACGGCGGTCCTGATCCTGTTCATCACTGCTCCTGAGGAGTGCTGGTGCTGCACGGGAGGTGCGGGCCGGTCCGGCCCGCGGCCAGCCTCGGCCAGTCCTTGACGGAGCGTCAACGAAATCCGGGGCCGGTGCCCCCGGTGCAGGTCGTAGGTGCCTCTGTGGGCAGGAAACGCCGGAACGGTGAACCGTGCGGCGGTCGTGGCGGGCCGGGTCGGGACCCGCGGCGAGGCGGGGCGCGATCCGGGGCGGTTCGCGCCCACGGGTGCTCCGGGAGCCGCGCCCCGCGCTCTCGTCCGTACAAGAACCATTGCCGCACCCTGAAGGCGGATGCCACCGGATCCCGGCACCGGAACAAAGGGGAAGAACGTGACCACTCCCGCCCCGTCCCGCATCACTCTCGTCAACGGCAGCTTCGAGCAGCCCGCCGTCGCGGGCGGCAACGCGCTGCTGCCCGACGCCTCCCAGACCCAGAGCCCGAACCACGTCCCGGGCTGGCTGACCACCGCCACCGACCACCTCATCGAGATCTGGCACGACGGCTTCAACGGCGTCCCCTCCGCCGACGGCGCCCAGTTCGCCGAACTCAACGCCAACCAGGTCTCCACGCTCTACCAGGACCTGCCCACCACCCCCGGCGCCACGCTGTACTGGCGGCTCTACCACCGCGGGCGGCTCGGCCAGGACACCATGGCCCTGGACATCGGCCGGCCCGGCGCGGTGGTCCAGCAGCGCCAGTTCACCGACGGCACCACCGCCTGGGGCTTCTACTCCGGCACCTACACCGTCCCGGCCGGGCAGACCGTCACCCGCTTCGCCTTCCGCTCGGTCGCCTCCGCCGGCGGCAACCAGTCGGTCGGGAACTTCCTCGACGGCATCTTCTTCGGCACCGCCCCCGCCGTCACCCTCACCAAGTCCGCGATCCCCGACGGGCCCCTCCAGGTGGGCGACGTCATCACCTACCGGATCGTCGCCAGGAACGAGGGCGGCGGCAGCGCCGAAGCCCTCGTCCTCACCGACACCGTCCCGGACGGCACCACCTACCTGCCCGGGACCCTGCGCATCGTCAACGGCCCCAACGCCGGGGCGAAGACCGACCGGCAGGGTGACGACCAGGCCTCCTTCGACCCGGTGGGCAACCGGGTGACGTTCAACCTCGGCAACGGCGCCACCGCGGGCCGCGGCGGCAGCCTGCCCAACACCGACACCCTGCCGAACGGCACCACCGTCGAGTACCGGGTCACCATCGACGAGGACAGCGCCGGCGGACACATCACCAACACCGCCACCGCCACCTACGAGAACCGGCTCGGCCCCACCCCCGAACCCCTCACCGCCACCTCCGACCCGGCCGACACCGAGGTCCTCCCGGCGGCCGACCTGAACGTCACCAAGTCCGCCGACGAGACCACCGTCACCGTCGGCCAGACCGTCACCTACCGGGTCACCGTACGCAACGCCGGACCCAACACGGCCACCGGCGTCACCGTCACCGACCCCCTCCCGGCCGGTCTGGCGTTCCTCTCCGCCGAGACGGGAAGCGGCAGTTACGACCCGGGCACCGGCAAGTGGAGCGTCGGAACGCTGGCCGCCGACGCCTCCGCCACCCTCACCCTCCGGGCCAAGGCCACCGCCCCGGGCGCCGTCACCAACACCGCGACGGCGCACGCCACCGAGACCGACCTCCACCTCGCCGACAACACCGACTCCGTCACCGTCTGCGTCAAGGCCGCCCCCGCCTGCCCGCCCGCCGGCGGCTGCGGCCCCTGCTGACCCCGCCGCCCCGCTGTCCGGCCCCGGCCCGGGTGGGCCGGGGCCGGCCGCGCGAGCCCCGCCTCACTGCAGGATGTTGATCGCACGGGCGATCACCAGCGTCGCCACGATCAGGGAGGTGGCGGCCTCGACCATCATCAGCAGCTTGGCCCACCGCTTGATCGCGGAGACGTCGGTCGGGCTGAACGCGGTCGCGGTCCAGAAGGACAGCGACAGGTAGTCGGCGAACCGCGGCACCCAGCCGGCCGGTGCGTACGCCGTGTGCTGCATCTCGGGGAAGACGAACGCCGCTCCTGCGGCGGGCCGGTGGGCACGGGCCGCGGCGCCACCGCGGTCCAGGTCCCAGTACCAGAGCGCGAAGGCGATCACATTCGTCACCCAGGTCACGCCACCGGTCGCCAGCAGACCGGTGGCGTTGTCGGCGAACAGCTTGTTGTCGGTCAGGATGTCCGACACCAGGTGGATTCCGGCGTACAGGTTCGAGGCGGTGATGAAGGCGATCACGGTCTCGGTGACCACCCGCAGCCAGGTCTTCTGCCGGTCGATCCGCCCCGGATCGCCGACGACCAGCGCCACCAGCAGGGTGAACAGGACCACCGGCACCACCCACACCGGGTCCACCCGGTACGACGTGGGCAGCGCCACGTGGAGCAGCCCGGCACTCACCACCGCCGTGGCCACCGGCCACCAGTGCTCCCCACGCACCGCGCCCGCACCGGGCCCCACCGACGACGGACCGGCCGGACCGGGGCTTGCTCGCATGCCTCATTCTGACCCCGTCGGTGGACACCCCCCACGCGTTCCACCGCGCGACACGCGGCGGGCCCGCACCATCGGCAGAGCGGCGGGCCGGCTGTCCGGTGCGGACCCAGCTCGCCTCGGCCGCGTCCGCCGATCGCAGCGCAGCGGCGCGCCCGACCGCAGTCGGCGCCCACCGGGCCCCGTGCCGGTGGGCCGGTGGGGCGCCGTGCGAGGATGCGGCGGAAGGTGTTTCGGCAACGGGGGAGCCGTCATGGGAACCGAGCAATTTCACGACCTCGACCGCGCGTTGGTCCTGGGCCCCGGCGGCCGCCTGGGCGTCGCCTGGACGGCCGGACTGGCCGCCGGTCTGCGCGGCGCCGGAGTGGATCTGGGCGAGGCCGATCTGATCGTGGGCACCTCCGCCGGCGCGATCGTCGGTGCCGTCCTCGCGGCCGGGGGCGACCCGGCCCGACTGGGTGTGCTCCCCGCGCGGCGGCCCGTCGAAGGGGCAGCCGCGCCGCGCCGCCCCGACCCGGCGGTGACGGGCGCGGTGTTCGCCGCCCTCGGCGAGTCCGGCGCGGACCCGGCCGGGACACGGCGCCGGGTCGGCCGCATCGCCCTGGGGACGGTCGACGCGGATGCGGAGGAGCGGGTGGTCGCCCAGCGTGCCGCGCTGATCGGCGCCGACACCTGGCCGTCGCGCAGGTTGCTGATCCCGGCCGTCGACGCCGAGAGCGGTGAGCCGGTCGTGTGGGAGGCCGCCTCGGGCGTTCCGCTGGTCCGCGCGGTCGCCGCCTCCAGCGCGTTCCCGGGCTTCGAGCCGCCCGTGGCGGTCGACGGCCGGCACTACCTGGACGGCGCCCTGCGGGCCGGTACGAACGCCGACCTGGCGGCCGGCGCCCGCACGATGGTGGTGGTCGAGCCGCTGGCGCACCGTCACCCCGGCGCCGCGCCCGGGCCCGCCCGCGTCCTGGCCCCCGAGCTGCCGGCCGTGCGCCTCCTGGACGCCGACCCGGGCGACCGCGAGTCCTGGGAGGAGATCCACCGGCTCGGCCGGGAGCAGGGCGAGTCCGCGGCCGAGGGCCTGCGCGCGTTCTGGCGCCCTGCGACCGCCCGCAGCTGAGCCCGGCCGAGGTCGGACCTCCGCCCGCCTCCGCGCACCGCACCCCGCTGCCTGAGCAGTGCGGCAAGGTCCCCGGAGGTCTGGGGCACGGCTGCGGGGCCGTGCCGGTCTGCTCCCTCACCTGGTTCCTCGCCCGGTTCCTCGCCGCGGCTCCGCACGCCCCGGAGGCGGCCGGTGTGTTGTTCACCTCGTCCTTCCGGGCGACCCTGTCGATCGGTGCCCTGACCGGCGGCCTCGTGGTTGATCGTTCCTCCCCGGCCACCGTCATGGTGCTCGGGGGAGTGGTCGCTCTCCTCGCCGCCGCCCTCGTCCGGGGCCACGGCCACCGGGTGCGACCCGATTCGGCCGCGCCCGGGTCTTGATCGCCTCGGGCCCGGCGGCGCCGCCGCGCCCGGATTCGGGCACGATCGAGTCCACCACGTGGACGTTCGCGGGCCCGTTGGCGCGGGCCTGTCGCCCCGCCGCGCTCGCGCTCACGCGGCGTGCGCGGCGAGCCGCTTCGCGGCCCTCGGGCCTCGCCCCGCCCCGCCGGGCCTTGTCCCGTCCAGCCTGTTCCGAAGTAGGGCGGGGTGGACCCGGGGCGCGGTTGAACCCGATAGCGGATCGTGACATGACCGCCGCCCGTCGAGCCGGAACCGGATGGCAGGATTCCGCCTCCCGGTCGCTGCCGCTCCCTCGTGGATGCCGGTCGCGCCACCCTGCCTCGCAGAGGAGCGCCATCGTGGTCCATCTCTCCGGCCTGTTCCCCCACCGTCGGGCCCTGCCGGCGGCCCTCACCACCGCGTCGGCCCTGCTGCTCGCCGCCTGCACCGGGTCGGAGGCCCCGGCGGGCGTCGAGGACCAGGCCCGGGCGGCCGTCCCGAGCGCGCAGCGCGCCGCCGGGGTGTTGCGGATCGGGTCCGACCTCAACTACCCGCCGGTCGCGTTCCGCGGTACGGACGGCAAGCCCGCCGGTCTCGACCCGGACCTGGCCGAAGCGCTGGGGAAGGTCCTCGGCCTGCGGATCGAACTGGTCGACACGCCGTTCGACGAGCTGATACCGGGTGTCAACGCCAGGCGGTTCGACGTGGCGATGTCGGGGATCAGTGACACGCCCGCGCGCCGCAACGCGCTCGGCGAGAACGGCATGCCGACGGGTCGGCCGGGCGTGGACTTCGTGGACTACTTCATCGCCTGGACTTCGATCATCGTGCAGAAGGGCAACCCGAAGGGGATCCGGACGCTGGACGACCTCTGCGGCCGCACCGTCGCCGTGCAGCGCGGCACGACCCAGGACGAGATCGTCAGCCGCCAGGTGGGTGCGTGCGAACGGGCGGGCAAGCCCTTGCAGGTCCACCGCTTCGACGACGACACCGTGGCCCTCGCCGAGGTGGCGGCCGGCCGGGCGGTGGCGGACTTCAACGACCTCCCGGTGGCGGCCTACGCGGCCAGGACCACCGACGACGGCAACCGGTTCGAGGTGACGGGTGCGCTGTCGCAGTCGAGCCCGTACGGGATCGCGGTGAACAAGAGCGACACCGCTCTGCGCGACGCGGTGGCGAAGGGGCTGGACGAGCTGATGCGCAATGGAGAGTACGACGCGATCCTCGCAAAGTGGAACGTCGGTGCTGGCGCGGCCCGGGTGGCGGCGATCAACGGGGGACTGTGACCCGGCGTCCGCGCGGGCCGCACGCCGCCCTTCGGCGCGGACGAGGTGGGAGTGGTCCTCCGCCGGTGCCTCCCGCTCGGTCCCCGGTACTGCGGCCGAAGGTGCGGCGCAGAGGCCGGGTCGTCGACCACGGAGAGTTCGGCGGCGTCGCCCGCGGCCGGATCGATTCCTGACTCGCTGCGCGCGTTCGGCCGACCGGCAACAGCACGTTCGTCCGTGGAGCTCCGGTATCCCGCGGGCGAGCCCGATGCCGGGCCGATCGTATGCTGGCGCATATGTTTTTCCTCGTTACGGGGGTCTTCGTGGCAGCCGGCTTCGCGGTCTCCAGGCTCGCTGTGCATGCCGCACGCGACCTGCTCGCCGTCACGGCCGCATTGTTCGGGTTGACCGCAGGAGCTCTGACCGGCCTCGGTGTGGGCATCGCGTGCCTGCCGAACTACGGCGGGCCGATCTTCACTGTGCTCATGTGGATCGGCGGCCTGTTCGGCACGGCCCTGGGGCTCGCCCGCCGCCTGGACCGCCGGGCGTAACCTCTCGACGGTTCCGCCTGCCGCCGCGCATCGCACCCCGCTGCCGCGTGCCCCCGTGACCGGGGAAGCAAGGTCCCCGGCGGCCCTGTCAGAGGTGATCGTTAGGCTGCGGGAGTCGCCGGGTGATCGTTGCCCGGCCGGTGAACAGCACGGGGGAGTGGCGGGTCATGGTCGGGGAGATCGGTGCGCAGGGGTACTTCGCGCGGCTGGAGGACGCGAAGGTCGTCTTCCGCAACGAGCGCGGGCGGGTACTGAAGAAGGTGCCGCCGGTGCTGGCGGGGCATCCCGCTCTGCCGCGGTTGTTCGCGCTCGCGGCCGGTGTCGAAGCGCACCGCCGGATGTGCGGGCAGGAGGCGGAGCGGCTGGTGCGCGAGGGCGTCGCGGTGCCGGTCCGGGTGGTGGAGCTGCTCTCGGTGGACGCCGCCTGGGCGGAGGCGTTGGCGCAGGCCGGTCTCGTTCCCGCCGCCGGGGAACGGGGCGGCGAGGACGGGCTGCTCGCCCGCCGCTACCGGCACCCCGCCCTGCCCGACGCGGAGCGCGTGCTGCTCACCACCGCCGACGCCGTACGCCACCGCGACCGGCTGATGGCCCACCAGGGCTGGGAACCGCTCGGCCCCCTGGCGCCGACCGGGCTGCCGGCCGACGGGGCGATGCCGTTCCCCGAGTCCGCGCTCGCCGGGCATCCCACCCATGAGCAGGAGGTGCTGCGGTACGTCGAGCGCCTGGAGGAGGCCACCTCGGCGTGGCGGGTGTGGGTGAAGCGCGACGTCGATGCCGTGCTGAAGTCGATCGCCGCCGCCGACCCGGTGCTCTCGCGCTGCTTCCTGGACGGCGTCGCGGACCTGTGCCTGCGCCACGGCGGGGAGCGGGCCGACGCGGCGGCGTGGTTCGCCCGCGCCAGGTCGGCGGAACGCACCGCCGGCGAGCAGGTCGACCAGGAGTGGCTGGACGCCCGTTACGCCGCCGTGGACGCGGCCGGCGCGCTCACGGACACCGCACTGCGCGAACGCGTGCGGCAGGTCACCGCGCGCGGCGCCGACCGCGCCGCGGCCCGCCGCACACTCGTCCTGCTCGGCGACCGCACGCTCCGCGAGGGCCCGCGCCCCGGGCTCGCCACCGACCTCGTGCGCACCGCCCGTGCCGCCGGCCTGGACCCGGCCCGCGAGCTCGCCCGGCTGGCCGGTCGGCTGCTGCCGGTCCGGAATCTGTTGCACACGGCGACCCGCGACTTCTGGGCCGCGCTGCTCGCCGACCCCGCCTGGGAGCTGGTCCTGGCCGAACGCCCGCATCTCGGCCGGGAGGTGGTCGCGGCGGGGCCGCAGTCCGGGATGCCGGAGGTGGACCTGACGCTCGACTACCTGGAGCGGACCGGCGCGCTGGCGCACCTCACCGCCCCCGTCGACGCGGGCGGCGCCGCACCCGGCACCGCCGCCGACTGGCTGCGCGCCCTGGTCGTCCTGGCCGACCGGTCGCCCCGCTCGGGGGCCCGGCCGGTCGTGCACCGGCTCGCCGCGCTGCTGGCGCCGCGGATCGCCGCCGACGGCGTGCCCGTCGACCTGCCGTACCCGAGCCGGTGGGACCGGCGGGTGCCGGGGAGCCCGGTCCTGCGACTGGGTGTCCTGGACCTGCTGCTGGCCGCGGGCGCGCCGGTGGCCGACCCGCCGCCGCGGCTCGCCGACCCGTACCTGTACCGCGTCGACACCGCGCCGCGCCCCGACCTGCCCTCGCTGAGAGCCGATCCGAGGTTCGCCCGTGAGCTGCGGGCCCTGCTGCGGGCGGAGTTCGAGCTGACCAACGGCGGTGACGCGGACAACCTCTGGTACCAGCCGCACGATCCGAAGGGGTGGGCGAAGACACCCACCCTGGTGGACACCCAACCGGGGCGCGCCGTGCTGGCGCAGTGGTGCGACGAGGAACTCGCCGAGCTGCCCGTGCTCGACCTGGACGGCGTGGCACTGATGCTCGCCCGCTTCCAGCACATCGGCGCCGCCGCCGGACTGCTCGCCGCCCCCGACCGGGCCCGGCGGCTGGCCGCCGTCGACGTCCCCGCCCTGCTGCTCGACGCGGTGCGGGCGGAGGCCCCGGAGCCCGCGCTGGACCGGGCCGGCGCCGAACTGCTGCTCGGCGCGGTCGAGGCGCGTTCCGTGTTCCGCGACGCTGCCGCCGGTCTGGTGCGCCAGCGGATCAGCCGGCTTCTGGGGATCGAGGAGGAGCGGGTCGGCCGGGAGTTCGCCCGCCTGGTGCAGATCGCCGCGAACTGCCGGGACGGGCTGGCGCACCTGGTGCCACTGCTGACCCCCGGGGCCGCGGCGCCCGCTGCCCCTCCCGCACCGGCCGACCCTCCGGCCGACCCGCCGTCCGCCCCCGCCACCCCTTCCGCCCCCGCGCGGGTACGCGTCGGCCGCCTGCTGCGCGAGGCGGCCACCCACAGTCCCCTCTGGGACGGTGACCTCGACCGCCCCAGCACGATCGTCCCGGGCGCGTCCGCCGCCTTCCCCTACCTGGTCGTCGACTGGCGGACCGAGCTGCTCCGCGGTGACGCCACGAGTCCCGGACGGCTGCGCGAGTACGCCGACCTGCCGTTCGTGGCGGAGCGGGGGGCGGGCCGCTGGCGCACCGTCACCGTCTCGCGCCCGGACCACCGGCCCACCCCGCCGGCTGGCCACCTCTTCCGGACCGCGCTGTCGGCCGCGCTCGTCCTCCACAGCAGCTTCAACCGGGCCGTACTGCTGGAGTACGCCCCCGGCGGCACCTTCCCCGAGGACGGCCCACTGGCCGCCGCCGGCTGCGAGGTCCGCACCAGCGCCGACCTCACCGCGCAGATCGACCCCGACCTGCTGCACGCCTACCTGGAACTGTTCGCCGAGCGCGGCCCGCTGCCCGCCCACCCCGGGGCGGCCGAGCACCTGGCCGAGCGGCTCGCCCTGGCACCGGCCGAGGCGGGCGCCCTGCTCGCCGTCCGCACCCTCCACCGGGACCACGAGAGCGCCGCCGAGAAGGAGGTCACCCGACGGATCGGCTCCGACGCCGTCCGGGAGTTCCGCAACCGGCTGGTGCCCGCCGAGCCGGAGCGCCTGTGGACGCACGGGCCGGACGTGGAGCGCGCGGTGGCCTGGTGGCACGAGCGCTACGGCGCGCCGCCGGTCGACGCCGACCTGCTGGCCCTGGCGCGGCGCGAGATCCGTTTCCCCACCGGCGAATGGGCGCCGACCGGCCCCGGACCGGCCGCCGACCCGGTCCCGCCGGGCCTGCGCAGGCGCTGCCGCCACCCGGAGGCCCTGCTCGCCGCCGCCCTCGCGACGGACGGCGAGCCCGACTTCGCGCCCGCGCCGTACGCCTCGCCGTACGTGATGGCCTGGCTCGCCTACCGCACGCCCGCCGGCCACCCGCTGCGCCCCGCACTCGCCGCGGCCGCACTGCGCGTCACCTCCGATCTCACCTCCGACCTCGCCGCCGAGTCGGAGGACGCCCGAGCAGTGTGGCGGGTCTTCTCCGTCGACCGCCGGACCGCCACCGGCAGGCCGTCACCCCCACCGGCCGACCTGCCCGGCGTGGAGGTGGTGGACGAACCGGCCACGGGCCAGTGGCACGTCCTGGTGCGCCCCGGCCTGCTCACGGGTGCAGACGACCCGGTCCTGGACGCGCTCGACGACTACTACGACCGATTGAAGCCCTCGCAGGCCCGGCCGGCCGGCTCCGGCCTGCCCGCCCTCGCGGACCTGCGCATCCTGCTGTCCGGCGACCTGGCGGCGCTCGGCCACCACCTCGCCGCCGACGCCCACCGCACCCCCGGCTGGGAGCAGGACCCGCGCCGCAGCGCCCCGGACGTCGTCGCCGCCTGCGCGAACGCCCTCGACCTGCCCACGGACGCCGCCGCGCTGTACCTGATGCTGCTCGCCCTGCCCGACCCCACCGACCGCCAGGTCCGGCAGTGGACGGGCTGGACCTCGGCCACGCTGAAGGCCGCCCAGCAGCGGCTGTGCGCGACCGGCCTGGTGGTCACCGCCCGCCGACCCCGCGCCGGCCGCACCCTCTTCCTCCCCGGCCCCTGGCTGGACCTGAAAGCCCCCCGACTCCCGGTCGAGGCCGCCGAACTTGCCCACCTCACCCTCGCCCCCGAACGCGCGAGCACCGCCCACAC